>JAFAAJ010000191.1 GCA_023426625.1 Bacteroidota bacterium | reverse complement strand
CAGTAAAGATGCCCAGTAAAGAAGTTGTGCTAAAGATCCAATCGCTGCCACCACATAAGTTCTCGCCGCCCATTTTAAACTATCTTTAACTCCTACAAATTCTTCCGAAGTTACCGTTCCCGTATCTTTCAGCCATTTCATTGCTCTGTTACTTGCGTCATATTCCACTGGAAGCGTTATGAAAGCAAACAAGGTAGTAAATGCAAACATAATCACACCGATAGCAAGAACCGTTGTATTTCCGTTAGGATTATCAATACTTCTGGTTGCCGCCATAATCCCGATGCCGGCAATAAGCACAAACTGCATCAGATTAGAACTTATATTAACGATAGGAACCAGCTTAGAACGTAATTGAAGCATGGAATATCCCACTGCATGTTGCACGGCATGTCCACATTCATGGGCAGCCACCGCTGCAGCCGCTGCATTTCTCTGCATATAAACCGCTTCAGAAAGATTCACGGTTTTATCAACCGGATTATAGTGGTCGGTCAACTGACCTGGAACTGAAATCACCTGAACATCTGTAATTCCGTTATCTCTTAGCATCTTTTCTGCTACCTCCTTCCCTGAAAGCCCATTTCTGAGGTGAACTCTGGAATAATACTCAAATTTAGATTTCAGTCTTGACGAAACTATCCAGCTCAACAACATTGAAATCCCAATAATAAGATAATAACCTGTCATTTTTTCTATAAATAATTTTAATCTTTTAAGATGTAAAAACTGTGCCAAAGTATTACATTTTATTATTTATATTTGTTCCGTAATTACCCCTTAGAAAACTATGTCTAAAGTTTCAGTACTTGAAGTAAGAACACGTGATGATTTAAAAAAATTCGTAAAGTTTCCCATGGAACTTTATAAAGGAAATCCATATTATGTCCCTTCCTTTATCAACGATGAAATCAACATCTGGAACCCGGCTGAAAATCCGGCATTACAATATTCAGAATCAAAGCAGTACATCGCATATAAAGACCACAAAATTGTAGGAAGAATTGCTGTAATCATTAACCATAAAGAAGAAAAAGAGTTAGGAATAAGAAAAGTACGTTTCGGGTGGATAGATTTCATTGATGACCCTGAAGTTTCAGAAGCCTTAATTCAAAAAGCAATTGATTACGCCAAAGAAAAAAATATTGATAAAATTGAAGGTCCGATGGGTTTTACCAATCTTGACAAAGCAGGTATGCTAACTTTGGGATATGACAAATTGGCAACCATGATCGGGATCTATAATCATGAATATTACCCGAAACACCTGGAAAATCTGGGAATGGTAAAAGAAAAGGAATGGGTGGAATTCGAAATTAAATTCCCAGACTCTTTACCGGATAAAATATATAAATTCAACGAGCTGATCTCCCAAAAGTATCAGCTAAAAGTTTTAAAATTCAAAACAAAAGAAGAAATCCTTCAGTATGTAGACCCGATGTTTGACCTCCTCGATGAGACCTACAAACATCTTTCCACCTACACTCCTATTTCCGATGAACAGCGTAAAACCTACAAAGAGAAATACTTTAAACTGATCGATAAGGATTTCATCGTGTGCATTGCGGATGCCAATAATAATCTTGTTTCTTTTGCTATTACAATGCCTTCATACTCAAAGGCTTTACAGAAATCCAAAGGCAAACTTCTTCCTTTTGGATGGTGGTATTTTTTACAGGCAGGAAAGAAAAACGACAGAGCAAATTTTTATCTGATTGGTATTCATCCTGAGTACCAGAGAAGAGGAGTTACATCCATTATCTTCAAGGAAATCTGGGATATTTTCAATAAAAAAGGAGTGAAATACCTGGAAACCAATCCTGAACTGGAAGAGAACAAAAGCATTCAATTATTATGGCAGGACTACGGACCTGTCAATCACAAAAGAAGAAGAACATATTCTTTAAACTTTTAACATGAAGACACACCTCATTATTTTTGCAATTCTAATTGCTATATTCATTGCTTATAACCTATTTTTCCAGCTGGAAGACATGAGAACCAACACGGCAATCAATATTATCCTTGCAAGCATACTCTTTGGATACATATCGTATATGGCATTTGTTCTCCTTAAAAAACTGCGAAAATAAACCTTATTTTTATTAATTCTAAATTACCAGTTTTCCTAATTTTCATCCTACTTTTAAGCTCATAAATTTCATGCTTTCTTGTTTATTCGCTAAATTTGCAAATTGAGATAATAATGCAAAAATGAATTTACCTGAAAGTTATATTCCAATCCTAATACAAGCAGGTGTTGCGGTAGCTTTTGTAGCCGTTTCATTGCTTGGAGCTCATTTTCTGGGCCCACGCCAGAAAAAAGGAAATTCTGTAAAAAACCAAAGCTGGGAATGTGGGGTTGCCGTGGAAGGAAATGCAAGAACACCATTTTCTATCAAATATTTCTTAACGGCAGTATTGTTCGTGCTTTTCGATATTGAAATCGTATTTTTTTACCCATACGCCGTAAACTTCAGAGAATTCGGATTTGAAGGATTCCTTGCTGTGCTTACATTCGTAGCTATTTTCTTTGTAGCATTTTTTTACGTTTGGAAACGAGGCGCTCTGGATTGGGATAAATAGAGAAATTATAAATTTTAAATTACAAATTTTAGATGGTGATTCAATTAAAGTTAACATTAACAATAATTT
>JAFAAJ010000271.1 GCA_023426625.1 Bacteroidota bacterium | reverse complement strand
CCTTTTTATCTTTTATAGAACAAAGATAAGATTTCAGTTTCAATTAAAAGAGTTTTTTATCTTTTATTACGCTGATTTTTATCAGTAAAATTTTAATGCTTCCCGCCATTCAGGATTTTATAGATGTGTAGAATCCCCGGAAATATAGAATCCATCGACTCTTCCGCTCCTTTTGTTGAGCCTGGAAGTGCGATCACCAGAGTATCACCGATCATTCCGGCAAGACTTCTCGATAACATCGAATAAGGCGTTCTTTGCTGACCATAATTTCTGATCGCTTCGGCAACTCCGGGAATTTCTCTGTCCAATAACGGACGAACAGCTTCGGGAGTGACATCTCGTTTGGAAAGTCCGGTTCCGCCTGTGATCATTACCAACGGGATTCCGTCTTCTGCATACAGCCTGATCTTGCTCTGGATCTCAGCAATTTCATCAGGAATAATCACATAATCATTGATGTTTACCTTATTTTTCTCAAGGGATGAAATAATGGCTTTTCCTGCTTTATCTTCTTTTTTACCTTCAAAAATACTGTCCGAACACACAATTACAGATGCTGTGATCCCTTCACCGGAATCTTTGATATCGGATTTTCCGCCTTTTTTCTCAAGCAGCCTGATGTTTTTGATCTCAATGTTTTTATCGATCGGTTTCAGCATATCATACATGGTAAGGGCAACGATTGAAGCGGAATGCATCGCCTCCACTTCTATCCCGGTTTTATAGATCGTATGAATTTCTGAAGTGATATGAATATCCAAATCCCTGATCTCAAACTGAATAGAGGTATATTCTATAGGAAGCGGATGACAGTCCGGAATCACATCACTCGTTTTTTTGGCTGCGAATAAGCCTGCTGTTTTGGACATTTCAAAAACATTTCCTTTCGGAACTTTTTGGTTCACAATAGCATCGATCGTTGCCTGCGAACTAACGCTGACAACGGCTTCTGCAATAGCTTTCCTGAGTGTATTTGTTTTATGTGTGATATTAACCATATTTTATTGTTTATTTTCTTTCCAGGAGTGAGATTTATCCTCCAAAATTTCTTTTCCCCACAACGGAACTTCTTTTTTGATCCTGTCCACCATTTCGTCACATGCATTGATGACTTCCTTACGATGCGGAGCTGAAGTAAACACAAAAAGACAGATCTCCCCCACTTTGATGTTTCCCAATGAATGATAGATGTGAGCGCAGGTAAGCCCGTATTGGGTTATGATCTCTTCACGGATCTCATGGGCTTTTTCCAATGCCATTTCCTGATAAGCTGTGAATTCTATAGATTCAACTTTTTTATCGTTGATTTTGTCTTCCCGAACTTGACCCAGGAATATGCTATGACCTCCAATACTCGTTTTTACCGTGTGTTTAGCAATACTTTCGGCAATGAATGCAGGATCAATAGGACCTTCTATAAATATATTCTTAATTTTTTTCATGATAAACTGATTTTGCTCCGGTCGGGAAATGCCTGATCTCTTTTTCCGGAAAATAAGTTTTTGTGATCTCCACTGCTTTTTTGCTTCGGATTCCTGAGGCACAAATGAAACAGATGTTTTGATAGGATTTTAATGATTGTAAATGTTGTTCAAGTGATGCCAATGGAATTTCCAGAGCGTTTAAAGCTTTCAATCTCGGTTGTTCTTCAGTTTCTCTTACATCAATAAGAACACTGTCTTTCTGATTCAGAAATTCTTCTAAAGCCGATTGTGAACTGATATCATCTCCTTTATGGATCTTGCAGAATGCTTCATAATTGAAGTTTTTGAATTCCTCTATGGTTTTAGGTCCTGATCTTTCTTTATTTTCAGTAAAAGTCATTTTCAACGACTGGTAATTTTTGGTATTAAAGATCAGTAACTCATGTACCAAAACCTCATCTGAACCGGTCAGCAATTTGATGACTTCAATAGCCTGAAAAGTACCAATAACGGATGAATGAGACGGCAAAACTCCTGCTTCATTGCAGTTAGGAACTTCATTGGGATTTGGAGGTATCGGAAAAAGGTCCCGGTATTGCGACACTGAATTTTCTTTTTCAACATTGAAAACCGCAACCTGACCTTCATATCTGAAGATAGAAGCATACACCAAAGGTTTTTTCAAAAGAAAACAGGCATCATTCAACAAATATCTTGTCGTAAAATTATCGGTACAATCCACGATCACATCAAAATTATGGATCAGTGAAAGAACATTTTGTGTGGTAACCAACTCCTGAAATGCCACTATTTCAGTCTCAGAATTCATGGCACTCAAATGCTCCAGTGCTGCTACAACTTTTGGAATTCCCACATCTTTCTCGTTATATAAAAACTGACGGTGGAGATTATGAAGATCTACCTTATCTGCATCGGCTATTCCTACCACTCCCACTCCTGAAGAAACCAAAATCTGAAGAACAGGGCATCCCAATCCACCTGCACCCACCACTAAAACTGATGACCGGGCAAGTTTTTCCTGTGCTTCAAACCCAAAATCCGGAAGCATAATCTGTCTGCTATATCTGTTTATATTCATGGTAATGTGTTTTTTAACCTCCTGAGTAGGGAGGCAATAATGCAATTTCTGCTTCATCGGAAATCAGATGTTCATTTTCTGCTTTCATTCCGTTCACAACGATTAAAAAAGTTGTTTCTTTCATTTCAGGAAATTTTTCATACAATTGCGATCTGAGTTCAGAAACACAGGCTGGATTGTAAGGAAATTCATATTCATCTGTTTTAAAGATGTCTGTGAGTTTACCGAATATTTTAAGTTTCATCTGTCCTGATTTTAAGTAATTCTATTGATTCATCAAACGTTCTGCCTCCCGAAAATTTTCCGGTGTGTTGATATTCAAAAAATTTGGTCTAAAGGATTTATCATACTGAATATAATGGGCATTTTGCTGTTCCAGAAATCGGATCATTTTCAGCTGATCATTCTCAATTGATTTTGCTAAAGCATCAAGAGCCGAATAAGGATAAACACCTAAAACCGGATATATTTTCCCTTCACATTCCGCGATACTGATCTTATTTTCTGCTTTTCTTTGAAGCATATTTTTCATCAATTCCGTAGAAACAAAAGGCATATCGCAGCTACAGATAAAAATATCTTCTCGACAATGTTCTAAAGCAGACCGGATTCCTTCCATAGGTCCTTTTTGCTCATATTTATCTTTAATCACATTCATTGAAACAAAATCTTCTGAACGATTTCCAGAAATAAAAACCTCATCGAATACTTTCGCCAAATTATCCGAAACGTGCTGAATCATCATTTTCCCACCCATTTTCATAAGGGCTTTATCCTGTCCCATTCGGGAACTTTTACCACCTGCTAAAACAACTGCTTTCATCTCTGACTATTTTCAAATCCTCCAGATCTTTATTTTTTCACCGGGTTTTATTTCCGTTATATTTTCAGGAAATTCAACCAGACAGTTTGCCTGTGCCACAGAATTCATTTTGTATGATTCCTGACCATTGAGGATGTGCACTTTTCCCTGGGAATACCAAGCTTTTAAAAATTGTGTCTGCTCACTGCTTTTTTTCATTACGAAAGATTCCGAAACCGCCACATCCTGACCTTCATTAAAGTTTTTTCTTCCGAAACATCCCAGTACAAACGGTTTTACATACTGATGGTAACAGGAAAACACAGATGCCGGATTTCCCGGTAATGCAAAAACAAATTTTTCGTTAAACTTCCCGAAGAACAGAGGTTTTCCCGGCTTTTGTCTTACTTTATAAAACAATTCCGTAACTCCCAGTTTTTCCAGAGCGGGCTTTACATAATCATAATCTCCCACGGAAATTCCGCCTGTAATCAGTACAATATCTGAATTTTCAAAGGCTTCCTTAATCGCAGAAAAAGTTGCTTCTTGTGTGTCTTCTGCATGTTTTATGAACGAAAACTGATGATTGACCTCCGCTAAAGCAGCCTGTAAAGTGTATGTATTGGAATTGTAAATTTCTCCATCGGATAAATTTCTCCCAACTTCCACCAGTTCATTGCCGGTAAAAACAAGACCGATCTTTAACCTTTTATGCACCTTAATTTTTTCTATTCCAAATCCTGCCAAAAATCCGATCAATGCATGATTGATAAATGTGTTCTTCTCCACAATCACAGTTCCTTTCGCGGTTTGTGAAGCTTTGAGACGGATATGGTCCCCTTTTTTAATTTCATCCGCATTACATTGAATATAATCTCCGTTGCGGATTACTTTTTCCTGCATCACCACTGTGTCTATACTTTCCGGAATCTTCGCCCCTGTAAAGATCCGCACAGCTTCTCCTTTACCTAAAATAGGGTCATCTGTTGAAATTCCGGCAGGAATTGTATTGGTAACTTTTAATTCGGTAAAATCTTTCAGATCATCAAAACGAAATCCATACCCATCCATCGCAGAATTATCGAAAGACGGCACATCTAAGGTCGCTATGATAGGTTCTGCCGTATAAAAACCCAAAGCTTCCAAAAGAGGCAACGTCATATTCTCTGTCGGGAAAATATGGTTCTCTATGATTTTTCTGGCTTCAGGAACACTGATGTATTGATTCATTCTGATCATGCTTTGCTATTGCACTCTTGTTACTTCTATGCTTTTCAGCCATTTTACGTGGCGGGTATCTGTTTTAGTGTCTGAGAGACTTATCAGAATCATTTCACCTTCTTCTTTCAGGGGTTTTTCGTCTTTTTCGAAAACTACATAGGTTTTATCTCCTGTAGGATTATTGAACAATTCTGCCCATGAAAAGGTGGCTTTGTAATCATCCGAAGCCCTTGCAACGATGTAGAAATTCCTGTCTGTATGATCCTGCTGGGTAATTTTTGCTTTTTCCAGAATTTCCTTAAGCAGAACACCTTTTACAGATTTTATATGTTCTTTCGTGATCCCGGAATGGGAAACGATATCGAAATCTTTAATTTCTTTTACATTCATTTTTTTCAAAGAGTCCACGGTGAGCGTCAAAGGTTTGAAGACATCTCCCATCACTGCTACTTCTGTGTTTACAAAGATCCAGTTGTCATCATTTGGCTTTTGATTTTCTTTTTCCGAAATGTTTTCTGAAATATGAGCCATACTTTGCACTTCAGGTTTTGCAGCCTCAGATTTACTGCATTGTAACATCGGGTAGGTCATCGTTACTACCCAAATAGATTTTAAAAATTTTCTCACGGTTTGATTTATTAGTGTTTAACATGATTATAGTTTTTTAGTTATTATTAGTTTTATTTTATTTTTTTTCCAAAGATAAAATTATCCGCCGATTTTTATCATACTTCGATTGATAATTGATTGATTTTTTACACTTTCCATTTCAGAAAACTGTCCGCCTTTCTCTTTATGCTTTCTGGAGATGCCTATTTGAATCAGTTCCGGAAGGTCCTCCTCGTTTCTGAAAGCTTTCAGCAAATCAAATTCATCCGCCCCGAAAAGACAGTTTTTCATTTTCCCGTCTGAAGTGATCCTGATTCGGTTACAGCCTTCACAGAAAGCATTGCTCATGGTCGAGATCAGTCCGAAAACTCCTTTGCTTTCCTCACTGATCCTGTATTTTCTGGACGTATCGTTTTTCTGATCCTTTATTTTTTCAAACGTGAAGTGCCGTGAAACCAGGTCAAGCATTTCCGCAACCGGAATTACTTTTGCTTTTTCCCAGGAATTTCCGGTGAACGGCATAAATTCTATAAACCTCAACTCTATCGGATAATGATGGGATAAGGCTATGAATTCCGGAATCTCATCATCATTGAAACCCCGCATTACCACCATATTAAGTTTTACATTAAACCCTCTTCTGATGCTTTCTTTGATATTATCCCAAACCGTTTGAAACAGGTCTCTTTTGGTAATGTATTTAAATTTTTCGCGATCCAGAGAATCAATACTGATATTGAGATTTTTAACGTTACATTCTTCCAGCAGATCAAAATATTTATGAAGCAAAACCCCATTGGTTGTAACTCCTGTATTGACATTTAACGTGGAAATCTGTCGGATGATATCTTCAAAATCATGTCTTACCAAAGGTTCTCCTCCTGTGATTCTGATTTTATTGATTCCATAATGATGAACAAAAATCTTTGCAATTTCGAAAATTTCCTGACTGCTCATCAGTTCCACGGATGATGTGCTTTTGAACGGTTCATCGGGCATACAGTACAGACATCTGAAATTACAGCTGTCCGTAATGGAAAGCCTCAGATAATCGTGTTTTCTGCCAAAAGAATCGAGCAAATCAGTAGGCATTGTCATTTTCATCTTCAGATTTTTTATTCTGTCCTGTAGGAATATCCGGTACATATCTCAAAAAGAAAAGTGTACATAAAAAAATAATCACTGATCCAATTGCAGAATAGGTAGCAAAGTCCAGGTTTTCTTTATCCAAAGCCTTATTGATCGTTCCAAATAAAAGCCACATTTGCAGACTTACCAGCAGAATATAGACACTGATAATGGCAACAAGCATTTCATTGACTCTGAATGTTACTTTTTTAATGGGTTTCTTTCTTACTGACATCTCTGTAATTTTTTGTATTGAACTTATCCGTGGCTTTCTTCTGTTTCTTTTTCAAAATCCGTCACATATATTTTGTCCTCTTTGATCACGACCTTTAACTGCGGAAGCGGTCTCGGTGGCGGTCCCTGAATAACAGATCCGTCATCCGGATTGAAAAAACCGTGGTGACAAGGACATTCGATCACCTGTTCATCATGATTGTATAGCACAGAACATGATAAATGGGTGCATTTCTGCTCAAAAACCTTCCAGGTATCTTCTGCGAGACGGATAAGCATATAGGGATTCCTATGATCTTCATTGATGTAGAACGTTCTCATTCCTCCCACCTGCAAATCAGTCGTTAATCCTATAAAATAAGGTTTCAGCTCTTTCTCTTTTCTGAAAAAATTAAACACCGGAACGGCTACATTGGCAAATGCCAAAGTACCTGAGAAAAAGGTGATCAGTTTGATAAATTCTTTTCGGGAAACATAGGCTGCCTCACGTTTTTTGATAGGAAAATCTGCTTTCCAGGCGGGGATTTTTTTATGATCTTCTGACATGATGGTATGATTAAAAAACTTTCAATTCTTCGCTGCCTTTCGGCATCATTATATTCACTTTTGTATTTACGACTTCTTTTCCGAAAATAAAGCGGTTCACCGGTGTACTGTTCGGTCTTTTC
>JAFAAJ010000149.1 GCA_023426625.1 Bacteroidota bacterium | reverse complement strand
TTTGATGGAAATATAATCAACTTCGATATTAGGAAATTTTTCACGGATTTTATTGTAAAATATTTTAAAACGATCCACCACTTCGCTGGCTTTTAAGTTCGGGTTATCCGCCAAATCATTTTCGCCGCAGTAGATAATGATCTGTTTCGGTTGATAGGGTGCAAGAAGATCTTCGGAATAATAATTAAGATCCATTAACCTTGAACCTCCGAAGCCTCTGTTGATGATGGTTTTGTCCGGGAAATAATCGGAAACATCCGTCCATTTCGTAAATGAGGAACTGCCAATTAAAAGAATGGCATCTTTTGGAGGAGCATTCTCCTGATCCAGCTTTTTGAAATTCTGGATATCTTGCCAGAACATAGGAGTTTCCTGTGCAAAGAAAAATGAAAATATAAATAATAAAAATACCGATAATATCTTCTTCATTGTTGAGTAATTAAATTAATTGATATTTCTAATAAAAAACTCCCGATTTCTCGAGAGCTTTGTTTTATCTTTTAAAAGTAGTGTAATTGATGTCATTAACCCCATCACCATCTACATCCGGATTTCCATAAAGCTGCATGATTCTCAGCTCAGAATTTGATAGGATCACGACTTTATAGTTAACTCCTGATTCATTATCAAACTGGATGAAAAGATCCTTTGTATTTTCGTCATACGTAAACTTACCTTCGCTTTTACCGTCCAGTTGGCAATCTGCACCTACTCCTGAATAATAAGTATAGCTTATATAATTATCAGTTCTGAAGTGAAGTGTACTTTTTGCACTACATCCTGAAGGGGTATCCGTAACAAGTACCGTTTTATTATCTTTTCCTGAAATAGTTTCTGTTTTACTAACCCTCCAGTCACCTTTTAACATATCCATTTCGTACGCTTTGATATCGTCATCTTCACAAGAAGTAAGTGCCATGGCTGAAAAGGCAAATAAAAGTAGTTGTTTTTTCATTTTCACAAATTTAAGAATACGCTAAAATATAAATAAATTTGAAATATCTATAATGAAATTAAGGTTTTTTAAACGAATGTTTATAAATAAAAAGGATTTGGGCTAAAGAATTTTGGTTTTAATATAAGAAGATAGTTAACTTTATCATATTTTTAACCTGAATTCTGATGCCAAGAACCTTTTCTTTAAATTAATAACTCATCTCTACAATTTTATAAGCATCCTCCGGAGTCAGTTTTCTGTATTCTCCCAATCCCATCCAGTTTCTTTCTGTGAACGCTTGTTGCACTCTTTCAGCAGTACCTGCGTAATCTTGGGTATAATCTGAAAGTCTGGTATGGATATTCAGGCTGTGGAAAAATTCTTCCAGTTTTTTGATTCCCATTTCAGCTTTCTCTTCAATGCTTCCATTCTGGATTCCCCAAACTCTTTCAGCATACTGTGCTAATTTTCCCTTTTTTGTTTCAAAATTATATCGATAGTGAGATGGAGCAATCACCGCAAGAGTTCTCGCATGATCTATTCCGTAGTAAGCAGTCAGTTCGTGACCCATTGCATGAACTGCCCAGTCTGTGATCACCCCTTTTTGGATCAGTCCGTTTAAAGCCATTGTGCAGCACCACATAAAATTAGCCGCAGCTTCATAATCAAAGGTTTCCGACATTACTTTTGGAGCTGTTTTCTGTAAGCTTATTAAAATGCTTTCAGCAATTCTTTCCTGAAGATCTGCAGAAGAAGGTGCCGTCATATACTGTTCCAAAACGTGCGTATATGCATCTGCAATACCGTTGGCAATTTGATTTTTAGGAATAGAACGGATCACTTCAGGATCCAGCACGGAAAACTGCGGGAAAAGTCCCGGTCCGCCGGAAGAAAGTTTCTCGTTGGTCTCTCTTCTCGATATTACATATCCCGAATTCATTTCAGAACCTGTTGCCGGTAATGTTAAAATACTTCCGAAAGGCATTCCTTCTCCTTCAAAGGTTCTTACGGGTTTCTTCAGGATTTCCCAAGGTTCACCATTATAATTAGCTGCTGCAGAAAGGAATTTAGTTCCGTCTATCACAGAACCGCCACCTACAGCAAGAAGATAACTGATGTTTTTCTCTTTGATAACCTGTAAAGCACGGATCAGTACCTCATATTCAGGATTTGCAGGAACACCTCCGAATTCATGCAACTCATGATCTTTCAAAGCTTCCTTTACCTGGCCATAAACCCCGTTGCTTTTGATACTTCCGCCACCATAGATCATTAAAATTTTAGCATCTTGAGGGATCTCTTTTGAAATTTTAGCGATTTCCCCTTTCCCGAAAAGTATTTTTGTTGGATTCTTAAATTCGAAATTAAGCATTGTTTTAAATTATTTTATTCAAATTTAGGGAATGTAGGAGAGAATTTGAGTTAAAGAAGTTTTAAAATTACTATCAAATAATTTTAATAAAACTATTGATTCAAGAATATTGTGCTGAGACAGGTGTTAATACATTCCATTGCTTTTGCTTTCCAGTTTTCCGGACTTTCTGTCGATTTTGATTAAAAATGATTCTTTTACCTCTGTATTTCCTTTTCTTTTAGATAGATACATGAAAATATACTGGTCTTCTATCTTATAAGAACCTCCAAGACTGTTGGTGCTATCAACTGAAAAACCATAAGTGTTCGCAATCAAAATCGCTTCCGGAAGATTATCAACCGTTCCGATAAAATCTCTCAATTGCTTTTCATTCGAAAAGTATTTTGACTGGCTGTTTTCACAGGCAATAAGATAGGAGAAACAGTCTTCTCCCAGACATTTTTGAAGAAAACCCTTTTCCGGAGCCGGATCATTGATGGTCATGAATTCCGGAGCTTGGCTTTCATAGATGATGGCTTTGTCAGGATCGGGATTATTGCGAAATACGGTCCAGTATTCATATTTTTTCTCGGGAATGATAAAAGGGTAGAGCAGATCCGTATTGTCCAGAATTTCCGGGATTTGTTGGTAATCGGAAGGAATGGTTTTCTGACAGAGAACCAAGCAGGGCAATAACAATAAGATCAGTGATGTGTATTTCATTCTATTTTTACCAAATTGATAAACCAAAGCTTATTCCAAAATAATTTTATAGTACCCATCTTCGTCAGTCACATCAAAGCCGACTCCTGTAAATGTAAGTTTATTGATCTGATAGCCATCACAACCTCCTTTAAATTCTGATGATTGAATTGAAAAATCAAAAGCTTTGATATTAGAAGTAAAAGTGTAATGTATCGTTCCGTTATAAGCCCCTACATTTTCCAGAATAAGCATATCGTCCGAGGTTTTTGTCAGCTGAACTGCTACTTGATTTTCATCTTTCACCAAATAAGAATTAAGTGTTCCGTTGGTAATAAGGTTTTCATCGTCAGTATCCACAAACTTAAAAACAACCGGTTGTGGCGCATTGTAACAATCATCTCCACAAGCTGTAAAGATACAAGCAATGATAAAGAATATGAATATTTTTTTCATGAGATTGGTTGTGTGAATCTGGTTTTTAATATGGCTAATCTTTTAATTAAATTCTAATATGGAAAATTACGAATTTTGATTCAACAAGTATATAAAATTGAATCCAAATCTCCTACATTTGTTATATGATACACGACCAACGCGCAGAAAAATTCAGGCAGATCGTTGAAAACAAATACCAGATCTACAATTCGTTATTCATGAGTCTTCCTTATGATAAAATGACGAATATCGGAATGCTGCTTCCGTTTTTATATGATGAAAGCAAGAATGGATATGATGCAGGAAAAACGCCGGAAGAAATTTTGGAAGAGTTTTTTAAAAGCCATACCGATCTCCAAACCGAAGAACAGAAATTGGAACTGCTTTTCAAGATTATTCAGTATATCGAAAGACAGGTAGTTCTTTTCGACAGTATTGAAGATGCTGCTTTTCCGAGTCTCCACTCCGAAAGTGATAACGGAACCGTAACCAATTTATATGAACGTGCGCTTCAGGAACATAAACTGGAAAAAGTACGCGAAAAACTGAAAGATTTTTCCGTGAAAGTGGTTTTTACGGCTCATCCCACACAGTTTTATCCAAGTTCTGTGCAAAGAATCATTCATGATCTGAGAAGTGCAATAACGGCAGATTCGGTTACAAATATTGATATGCTGTTGCAGCAGTTGGGAAAAACACCTTTCGTAAACAAAGAAAAACCTACTCCGATTGATGAAGCGTTGAGTATTATTTCTTACCTCAGATATGTCTATTACGATACCATAGGGGAATTATTTACGAAGATCAAGAGAACCTTTGGAAACGGGAATTTTCATCTGCATGAAGACATCATTCAACTGGGATTCTGGCCCGGTGGTGACAGAGACGGAAATCCCTTTGTAACAGCCGCTGTAACCAAAAGAGTGGCGGAAGAACTGCGTTCAGCTATTTTGAAATCATACTACAGTCATCTCAAATTTATTAGGAGAAGATTAAGTTTCAGAGGAGTTTCTGAGATTTTGGATCAGTTGAGTGATGAACTGTATACCGCTATATTCAATAATCAGAAGATCACAGCAGAAGATATTCTCAAAAAGACCGATGAAGCAGAACATATATTGGTGACTCAACACAATTCTTTATTTCTGGATCTGTTGGTCAATTTCAAAGACCGGGTGAAAATTTTCGGGACGCATTTTGCCACGCTGGATATTCGGCAGGACAGCAGAATTCATCAGAAAGTCATTGATGATGTGTTCTCAAAAATTTATGGAAATATCGAAGCAACCTATGAGGAGAAGTTCAATAAATTATTAGATGTCTCGGATAAGATAAATGCTGATGATTTTGAAGATATTGTAAAAGATACTTTACAAACCGTTTCGCAGATCTCGCAAATTCAGGAATTGAACGGAATAAGAGGTATGAACCGCTATATTATTTCCAATTCGGATGCTGTGAAGGATGTGATGAATGTGTACGCGTTTTTCAAAATCTGTGGTTATCAGAATGAAAATATAAAAGTTGACATCGTTCCGCTTTTTGAAACTATGGAAGGGTTAAGTAATGCCGAAAGCGTAATGAAAGAGCTGTATCAGAATCCTATTTATAAAAAACATCTGGAAAGAAGAGGAAATCAGCAGACTATTATGTTAGGCTTTTCGGACGGAACTAAAGATGGTGGCTACTTGAAAGCCAATTGGGAAATTTATAAAGCTAAAGAAGTTCTGACCAGACTTTCGGAGCAAAACGGAATTAAAGTAATCTTTTTTGACGGAAGAGGAGGTCCTCCTGCAAGAGGAGGCGGAAAAACCCATGATTTCTACGCTTCGCAAGGGAATGCAATTGCGAATCATAAGATTGAATTGACCATTCAGGGACAGACCATAACCAGTATTTTCGGGAATAAAGAACAGGCAAAATACAATTTCGAACAGCTTCTGACCGCCGGAATTGAAAATGATGTTTTCAAAAACCCGAAAAAAGATCTCACCGAAAAAGAAAGAAAATTAATTATAGAACTTGCTGAAATCAGTTATAAAAAATACTCCGATCTGAAAGCTCATCCGATGTTTGTCCCTTATTTGCAGGAAATGAGCACTCTGGAATATTACGGTAAAACCAATATCGGAAGCCGACCGTCTAAAAGAGGGAACGGAAACGAGCTGAAATTTGAAGATCTGAGAGCCATTCCTTTTGTAGGATCATGGTCGCAACTCAAGCAGAATGTCCCGGGATTTTTCGGGTTTGGTTTTGCCATGAACGAAATGAAAAAACAAGGGAGATTCGAAGAAGTAATAGCTTTGTATAAAGGTTCTGATTTCTTTAGGACTTTGGTGCTGAATTCTATGATGAGCATGAACAAATCTTATTTTCCATTAACGTATTATATTAAAAACAATGCTAAATTCGGGGAATTCTGGAGCGTACTTTTTGAAGAGTACAATCTTTCAAGAGATATTATGCTTGAACTGACCGGTTTTTCCATGCTTCAGGAAGAAGATCCGCTTTCAAGAAAATCAGTGATGATCCGTGAAAAGATCGTGTTGCCTTTACTGAGCATTCAACAATATGCATTAATGAAGATCCAGAAAGGAGAAGGAAATAAGGAAGCCTATGAAAAACTCGTGACACGTTCACTGTTCGGGAATATCAATGCAAGCAGGAATTCAGCATAAAATTCAAGATTAATTGTTTAGAAACAGAGCAGCAGTTCAAAATAAAATCCTCTCAAATCGAGAGGATTTATTGTTATTCTTTTATAAACTTTTCATAATATATTTTACCTTTAGTCTGAATTTTCAGGTAATAAGTTCCTTTCGGGAAATCTTCTACTTTGATGGATTTCTGTCCTTGCGTTTTCCTGATCGATCTGCCCAGATTATCATAAACCTCCGCCGAAATTACCTCACTTTCAGAAGCGATATTCAAAATATTCTGAACAGGATTGGGGAAAATAGCTATTTTATGTTGTTTTACCAGCTCCGAAGTATTCAAAACCGAATTATAAACACTTCCGAAATTAAGAATTCCGTATCCCATCTGATCGGTGTGATTGGGAAATAAGGATGCGGTCTGTCTTAGTTTTGACCTCATCTGATCTCTGTTCAAAGAAGGGAAAGCCTGAATTAAGCAAGCTACTCCTCCCGCAGCAATAGGTGTTGCGATAGAAGTTCCGGTCACGGAAGTCAAAGCATTGCCATTTACCGTAGCAGAGGCGGTTCCTCTTGTACTTGCATCCGGTTTTACTACGCCTGCAGAATTGGGTCCATAAGAAGAAAACCCTGATGAAGCTCCTGTTCCATCTACAGAGCCTATGGAGAATGCTTTTGGATTATCTGCAGGAGTACCTATGTAATGCCATGTCTGTTCACCGGAATTTCCAGCTGCGATAAGAACAAAAATCCCCTTGTTGACGGCAATTTCAGCTCCTCTTGCAATGAAGGAAGTAGTCCCGTTCATATTAGCATAAGTGTAATTGTATTTAGGATCGTCAAAAGTGGTATATCCAAGAGAGGTAGTAATGATGTGTACTCCTTTTCTGTCGGCTTCTTCAGCGGCTTCTATCCAGTACAATTCTTCTTCAGGAATCTCTACGGTTGTATTTTCACTGCGGTAAAGGTAAAAATCTGCATCCGGGGCAGAACCGACAAAGGTATCCTGAATATAACCTCCGATAGCACCCAGAACTACAGTTCCATGAGCATTTAAAGAAGTATTGTAAATATCTGTGCTCTTTGAAACAAAATCGTACCCGTCTTTGATTTGGTTATTGGTCCATAATCTGGAAAAAGCACTACCTGTATTCACGGAAGGGTATCCGGTATCAATTACCGCTATGGAGACTCCTGTTCCGGTATATCCTGCTAAATGTAGCTGTCTCAGATTGATCTGATCGATCTGAGAAGAACCAGCTCCGTAATCAAAAGTGGTTAAAACCTTGTTAGAATCGGAAAAATTTTCCCATTTGTTAATTGTTGCCTGTTTTGTTCCTGAAGATGAGTTTTTGGCAAAGCTTTCAACGGATTGTACATACGGCTGGGATTGCAAAAGAGTGATCTGAGCCGGGGTTGCGTTTACTGCGGCTCCGTTCAGCCATTTGGAATAATCCGTTACGGTAAAGCCCAGATTTTGAAGATTCTGCAGGTAAGATTGTTCAATAGGAGCATCCTGGTCATTCAGGGCAATTCCTAATGCAGTACGT
>JAFAAJ010000136.1 GCA_023426625.1 Bacteroidota bacterium | reverse complement strand
CGGTTTTGAAAAAAAAAAAAAAAAAAATAAAAAAAAAAAAAAAAAAAAACCAAAATCAACCCCCCCCCCCCCCCAAAAAAAAAAAAGTTAGACACTTTTTAGGGGCTTTTTATTTCAGATGATCATTGGAAAATACTGTTTTTCTGATACTGTTCATTTATAAGGTAGCAAATGTAGCTGTAATAACCTCCATTATCAATGTTTTTAGCATTTTATTTTTTCTCTGTTGATTGGTATGCTGGTCAATATTTATATATTTGCTTTTTAAAGATATTAAATGAAAAAAGTAATCCTTCCGCTTTTCTGTATATTGATGGGTGTAACTTCAGTTACCGCACAAAAGAAAACGGCTGCTCCGGCAAAAATTGAAACGCAGAATGCGAAATTATCAGCTAAAGACGTTATTGATACCTACATCAAAGCATTAGGAGGCAAAGATAAGTTAGAAGCTGTAAAAACCACAATTATTCATAATACCCTTTCTGTTCAGGGAATGGAGATCAGCATGGTCACTAAGAAATTAGGAAATAAATTCAGATCAGAACAAGAAGTGATGGGACAGAAGATGGTTCAGTTCTTCGATGGTGAAAAAGGCTATATAGAACAAATGGGTCAGAAAATTGATATTCCCGCTACCGAGATTGATGATCTTAAAAAAGCAAAAGTAATCGATGCATTAGGATATGATCCAGCTAAATTCTCTGAAGTGAATGTGGAAAAAGTAGATGGAAAAGATTATAATGTACTGACGTCTGAACAAGGAAAATCCTATTTCGACAAGTCAACAGGATTATTGCACAAAACCATTTCCGAAGACAATAAAATATTTATTAATAATTATATGACGATAGAGGGCATCAAATTCCCTTCCGAAGTTGAAGCTGAAGGAAACGGACAAAAAGTCTTGATTAAAACCACCAAAGTAATCATCAATTCTGGTGTTTCAGAAGAGGATTTTAAGTAATCATAATTTAACATAAATACTAAAAGGCTGGAGTTTTCCGGTCTTTTTGGCTTTTATTAATAAAGATTAACTCAATTTTAACCTTTGTATACGAAAATAAAGTTCCTCACGTTGTGAATAATATATAATTTTAGCCAGCAAAGATTAATAATCAAAATATATGAAAAAAATGTTCTCTTCATTTGCAGTGATCGTACTGATGTCTGCAAATGCCTTCGCACAGAATATTCCTACGGATCCTTCCGTAAGAATTGGTACCCTTTCCAACGGAATGAAGTACTACATCAAAAAAAACACATTACCTGAAAAAAAAGTGGATTTCAGATTGGCGATCAATGCCGGATCCATTTTGGAAGATGAAAATCAAAGAGGTTTAGCTCACTTTATGGAGCACATGAACTTTAATGGGACTAAAAACTTTCCGGATAATAAATTGGTGGATTTCCTTCAGTCTATTGGAGTAAAATTCGGGCAGCACCTTAATGCCTATACCAGTTTTGATGAAACCGTTTATATGCTTCCTGTTCCTCTCGATAAGCCGGGAAATCTGGATGCAGGTTTAAAGGTAATGGAAGATTGGGCTTTCAATGCTACACTTACCGATGAGCAGATCAATAAGGAAAGAGGAGTAGTTCTTGAAGAATTAAGACTTGGTTTAGGTGCAGACAAAAGAATGATGGACAAGTATCTGCCCAAAATGCTGTATAATTCTCAATATGCAACAAGATTACCGATTGGTACAAAAGAGGTTCTGCAGAACTTTAAGCCGGATGTGATCAGAAAGTTCCATCAGGATTGGTACAGACCGGATCTTATGGCTCTTGTAGTGGTAGGAGACATCAATGTAGATGAAGTGGAAAAGAAAATCAGGGAAAACTTCAGCAAATACAAGAATCCTTCAAAACCTAGAGAGAGAAAAATATTTGATCTTCCAAATCATAAGGAAACTTTGGTTTCTATTGAAACAGATCCGGATGCAACAAGCTCTATGGTACAATTTATCATGAAAGATTCTGACTCTTACAGCCCGGATGTAACAGTTGAACAATATAATCAGAGCCTTATCGAAGGGCTTACAACCACCATGCTGAACAACAGGCTGCGTGAAATGATCAACTCCAACAATCCTCCGTTCACATTTGGTTCGGTTTATCATGGCGGAACGTATGCAAGAACCAAAGAAGCATTTCAGGGATTTGCCATGACGAAAGAAGGAGATCAGATCAACGCTTTAAAAGTTCTTTTGGAAGAGGTGGAAAGAGCAAAAAGATTTGGATTTACCCAAACAGAGTTAGAAAGAGCAAAATCTCAGATGTTGTCTAATCTTGAAAGATCCTATAACAACCGTGATAAAACGGAAAGCGATATGTTGGTAGACGAATATGTGAGAAATTTCCTGGAAAAAGAACCAATGCCGGGAATTGAATGGGAGTACGAGGATGCTAAAAAATTCTTACCGACAGTAACATTGGCGCAAACCAATGAAGTTATCAAGAAGTTTGTAAAAGACGACAGTAGAGTAGTAATCATCACAGGACCGAAAAAAGATCATGTGAAAATGCCTACGGAATCTATGGTCTTAAATACATTCGAAGGGGTGAAGATGGCAGATCTTAAACCTTATGAAGAAAAAGCAACCATTAAAAATCTGGTTAAGCCATTCAAATCTGAAGGTAAAATTGCAAAAACAGAAACGGATGCTAAATTAGGAACAACGACCTGGACATTAAGCAACGGAGCAAAAGTTACTTTTAAGAAAACCGATTATAAAGATGATGAAGTGGTATTTACGGCAAGAAGCTTAGGAGGGAATTCCATTATTTCGGATGCGGATTTCAATAAAACACAATTTGCTTTCGCGGCATTACCGGAAGCAGGTGTAAACGGATTCACAAAGTCTGATCTTACAAATTATCTGGCAGGGAAACAGGTGAACGTAAATCCGTTCATTAGCAGTCTTACAGAAGGATTAGGAGGAAGAACTACTCAGAAAGATTTGGGAACAGCACTGGAACTTACCTATGCTTATTTTACAGGACTTAATTATAGTCCTGAAGCTTTCAATGCATATAAAACCAAGCAGGAATCCATGCTGAATAACCTGTTATCTAATCCGCAATTCTATTTCTCCAGCGAACATGCAAAATTCATGAATCAGAAAAATCCAAGATTCATCGGAATTATTCCTACGGAAAAAGACTGGGCGAATACAGATTATAAAAAAGCGTATGATATTTATAAAGAAAAATTCGCTAACACAGCAAACTTCCATTTCTATTTCGTTGGAAATATAGACGAGGCTAAATTCAAAAATGATGTCCTTCAGTATATCGCAAGTTTACCTTCTACAGGAAAAACGACGACATTCAAGGATACAGGATACAGACAGATCACAGGGGATCATAATAAGGTTTACAAAAAAGGTAAAGATCCTAAGAGTATGGTAACCATTTCTTATATGGGAGAAGCACCTTATAATGAAAAAGAAGCATTGGCTTTGGAAGCGTTGGGAGAAGTCGTAACCATTAAAGTGATTGAGAAACTGAGAGAAGATGAAAGCGGAATCTATGGAGGAGGAGCAAGAGGAAGTATGTCTAAAGTGCCTTACAGCGGGTATAACTTCAGTATCAGTTTCCCTTGCGGACCGGAAAACGCAGAAAAATTAACGAAAAGTGCCATTACAGAACTTCAGAAGTTAATTGATAAAGGACCGGAGCAAAAAGACCTTGATAAATATAAAGAAGGAGAATACAACGATCATAAAACTCACCTGAAAGACAATTCGTACTGGATGAATGCCATTGCAAGAAATCAGTTGGATGGAAGTGATAAGTATGAAATCCTGAATTATGAAGAAAAAGTAAAAGCTCTTACAGTAAAAGACCTTCATGATGTAGCTAAAAAATACCTGACTAAAGGAAAAATCGTAGCTACCTTAATGCCTGAGGACGGTTGGGAGAATGCTAAAAAAGAAGAAGCGAAAGCAGAAGCCAAAGTAGGCGCAGCTCACTAACAGTAACAATAAGCCATAAAAAAACCGCAGAATCTTCTGCGGTTTTTGTTTTTAAGAACCATATTCTTTTTGCCATTCCTCAGCAGCTTCGCTCAGGACAGTGTAAAATTCTTCTCCGTACTTTCTTATCAATGGTGTTTTCAGGAATTTGTAAACAGGTACCTGAAGCTCTTTTCCTAGCGTACAGGCATCACTGCAGACATTCCATTCATGATAATTTAAAGCCGTGAAAGAAGAATATTCCGTAACACGGATCGGGTAAAGGTGACAGGAAATAGGCTTTTGCCAGTCAACTGCACCATCTTCATACGCTTTTTCAATACCACATTTGGTAATTCCCCTTTCATCGAAAGTTACATAAGCACATTCACGACCTTCCACCATTGGAGTCACATACATTCCGTCAGAAGGATCCGTAGTCCAGGTTCCCTGTTCTTCAAGAGCTTTTATCCCTTTCTGAGTGAGATAAGGCTTGATTTTGTCAAAGATCTGGTCTAAAATTTCAAGCTCATCCTTATCCAGTGGTGCTCCTACATCACCTTCTACACAACACGCTCCCTTACATTTGGTAAGGTTGCAAACAAACTCTTCGGAAAAAATATCCTCTGAAATCAATTTATCATCTATCTGAATCATATCTAAAATAATTGAAAATATGTACCCGCTTTAAAGGTAACTAAACTAATAATGATCAACCATAAACTTACTTCCTGCATCCAGTATTTAGGTAAAAAACGAAGCATTCTACTTAATATGATACTTGCTGGAAATGCAAGAAGAAGTAAATATTCATAACTCTTATTCATATACAGAATAATTGTAACCAATTGTGCCAATGAGAATACAAGTAAAAAAGTATACTTATATCTGCTTATCGGACTCTTTTTATTGTAATTGCTGAAATGGTCATAAACCGCATAGATCAGCATCAACGCAATAGGAATCAGCGGAAGAAGACCGCTGTAGTCAGTGACGAGTTTCATCTTACCGAAAGGAAAATAATCAGGATTCCATGTGGTGAAATGGAAAAAGAACATCACGGAAAAGTAGCTGAAAGCAATTAAAATAATTCCCAGAAGAAACCTGAAAAGATTTAAACCTACCCGCTCTGAAGTAGCCACAACATGAATGAGTACAAATAAAGCCATAGGCCAGGTCGTAGGTAAAAATATAAAATTCAGTGCTACAATAGAACCTACCAGAACATAAGATTTCTTGCGGATGTCCTCATCGGTACTCGTTAACAGCAGTAAAAGGAAAGAATTGGTAAGAAGTGCAACCGCTATTCCTATGTCCAGATTTCCCGGATACAACCCGAAAACGAAAAATGTATATAAAAATAAAGGGAGATGGGTCTGATAATTTAAGGCGATTGTGTTAAAACAAAAATAAGCCAAGGCAATTCCCAGGAACGTAATTCCGGCAATAATGGCTTCATAAGTATTGAAATTCAGGATATTAAATATTATGACTACTAAAAGAAGAAAACCAATATAAACCGGGATTGAAAAAATATTGCTTTCTTTTGAAAGTAATTTAAACATTTTTTATAAATTTGTGCAAAGTTAATTTAAAAAAGGAAAATAATGACGTCTTTCTTTCTATTCTTAAGCAAAGTTTTCAAATGGTCTTTCGGTTTTTTTGATACATTTGGAAATGTGCTAAACTGGATTTTATTTATCGTTTGCTGTGTATTGTTTACGTATTGGTGCTATGTTCTGGTGGTTACACTAGGTGGCGATAAAGACAAAGACTACTATTCTCCAACGGAGGGAAAACACCCTTATTACGATCCTAAGATCTATAAAAAAGAAGGTTAATTAATTGGTTATATAGTAAAAAACCGATCAAACATTATGCTTTGATCGGTTTTTTTATGTAACGATTAAATTTAACCAGATTCGTTAATCATGAATAGGAAGTACTAAAACCGGGACCGGTGAACTCTTCGTAAGTCCTTTCGTTAAACTTCCCACAAAAACATCATAGATTCCGCTTCTTCCATGAGAGCCCATTACAATATAATCGGCGTTTTTGGCTTTGGCATGTTCCAGAATGATATCTTTGGCAATACCTTGTTTTAAAAGGTGTTCGCAATCTACATCATGAGCCAGGATTCTCTGCTCGATCTTATTAAGCTGAAGCAATTCCTCTCTGATCTCATTTTGTTCCACTTCAGGAAAATATTGAAATCCCATATCACCAATCGCAAAGCCGATATCCGAAGGCGCTACATGGATCAGGAAAATCTTACCGTTTACCTGTTTGGCAAATTTAACGGCTCCGTCTACCAGTTGTTCTGTCTTATCCCCAAAATCTACGGGTAGTATAATATTGACCATAACCTTTAATTTTGTATCTTAAAGATATGAAAAAAATATTAAACTTTATGTTAATTCACTTATAATATTCTTATGTCAAGCATTTTTTCTTCTCCAAGATAAGCTTCCAGAATATCATTTTCTTCTACTTTTCCTACTCCTTTTGGGGTTCCGGTGAAGATAAGATCACCTACTCTC
The DNA here is from genome assembly GCA_023426625.1 of Bacteroidota bacterium. GTDB lineage: Bacteria > Bacteroidota > Bacteroidia > Flavobacteriales > Weeksellaceae > Chryseobacterium. The sequence continues at coordinate 2,134 of JAFAAJ010000136.1, read as the reverse complement.
AAAGTAAAATACTGTGAAACAAAAGCAATAATGTCATCAAAACCGAACATCATGTCTTTTGTATTCCCATCCTGTACTTTTTCCTTGTTCTTCAGTAATGAGAATTGAAGCTGATCAAGATCGAAATTCTCTTTCTTTAAAAAGCTTCCCACAACTGCAGAACCGTCAAAACCTTTGGCAAGTTCCCAAGGCAAACCTTTGGATTTAAGTTCGCTCTGAAGATCTCTTGCTGTAAAATCGATTCCCAGGCTTATTTCTTCATAATGTTTATGGGCAACTTCCTTTTGGATGTATTTACCTCCTTTGGAGATTTTCAGTACCACTTCAAGCTCATAATGAACATCATTTGAAAATTCCGGGATGTAAAAATCGTTTCCTTTTAATACAGCTGTATCCGGTTTCATGAAGATGACCGGGTTCTCAGGAATTTCGTTTCCCAGTTCTTTAGCATGTTCAATATAATTTCTTCCTATGCAGATGATTTTCATAATTTAATTTTTAAATATATATTACCGTTTTTGATGGGCAATGGCTGGTTAATGTTTAAATTCATTCCCACAATAATAGCAGTGGTAAATGTTTTTAGGAATATTCACGGGGATTCCTAAGATCAATATTCCCAGTCCAAAACCTCCGCTTGGTCTTTCATCTCTGTAAATATGATTGGATCCACATTCCGGACAAACAAAATCAAACTCAGGATCTTCAATTGTATGTTCTACTTCCAGGGAAAATGCTTCATTGTCCTTATAATCTTCCAGAACGTCTTTAGCTTTTTCAAGATCTTCTTCGAATACCTGTAATTGTATTCCTCCAACAGCCTGCGACAATAACCAATCCGACTGGATAAGCTGTTCGTTGGCAATAAAGCTGTTGATTCCGCTTTCGGTTAAGATTTGCTTGTCTCTGTTAGCTTCAAGCGCATTCTCACAATATTTTAAACGAACAAGTCCGGACATATTTTAAAATTTACTGGATAATTGTATTTTGGTAAAGATCTTTTTGGTGTACAATGGGAAATCGGCATTCTGAAGCCACCCGAAATATCCAAGATCCTTCTGGAAAACAGCTTTCACACACTGTCCTTTGTATTTTCCGAAGTTGAAAACTTCCTCCATCTTTTCATTATAACCAATAAACCCTGCAAGATCTGCATTTCTGTTTTGAGTGGTGAACTCACTAAGGGCTGCAATATCATTCGGAATATCTTCATATTTGCCTATTTGAGCATCCAGAACTTCAAAAGTAGCCATTACATCTGCTTCTGCAGAATGGGCGTTTTCTAATGTTTTTCCACAATAAAACTGATAAGCGGCTCCAAGATTTCTAGGCTCTTTCTTGTGGAAAATAGTTTGTGCATCTACCAGTTTGAATTTGCTCAGATCAAAATCAATTCCGGCTCTTAAAAGCTCTTCCGCCAAAAGAGGAACATCAAATCTGTTTGAATTAAAACCTCCCAAATCAGCACCGACAAGCATTTCCATCACTTTTGATGCGATCATTTTAAAAGTTGGAGCGTCTTTCACATCTTCATCATAAATTCCGTGGATCTGACTGGATTCCAAAGGAATAGGCATTTCAGGATTTACACGCCAAGTTTTGCTTTCTCTGGACGCATCAGGATTTACCTTTAAGATACAGATCTCTACAATTCGGTCTTTTCCAATGTTGGTTCCGGTAGTTTCCAGATCAAAAATACAAAGAGGTTTATGGAGTTTTAAATTCATTTTTTTAATTATAAGTTATAAAATATGAATAATGGGTTACTAGAAAATTGGATTTAACTGATAACCCAAAATTCTACTTATTTAAGTTGTTTTTGAAATATGATTGAAATTAATATATAATAAATGATGACTAATGGAATTCCTACTGTTTTGAAGATCAATAAAATGATAATTGAACCTATTAACAAAGCAAGTTTAGGATAATTGTCCTGCAGTTTCATCGACTTGAATTTCATGGCGATCATTTTTACCGGACTGATAAGTAACCAGGAAGAAATGACGGTCAACACAATCAATAAAACTGCGTTGTTGAACAAAAATTCAAAGCTTTGATTTTGAGTATAGGCGTAGAACAATCCAAAGATCAAAACTGTATTGGAAGGTGTATTCAAACCTTTAAAATAATA
>JAFAAJ010000114.1 GCA_023426625.1 Bacteroidota bacterium | reverse complement strand
GAAAGGAACGGGTGGCTGTATACCGTTGATTAAAAATCTTCTTGCAATCCAGGGAAAATCAAACTCTTTTCCGTTATGAGCGCAAAGAATAACTTCCCGAAGTCTCGGGCTGTTAAATAATTCTCCGAATTCAAGAAGTATTTTCTTTTCATCATGACCTGCAAAGCTTTTGATCTTTAAAGTATCGTTTTTTTCCAGCATTCCAACGGTTATACAGATGATTTTCCCAAATTCTGCCATAATTCCGGCTCTTTCAGGGTAAAATTCCTCTGCAGAGAACTCTTCTTTTCTCTGGAATTTTGTTTTTTTCTCCCAGAGTTTTTGGTCGGTTTCAGGTAATTCTTCCCATGACGGAGCATTGGGAACGGTTTCAATATCAAGGAATAAAACTTTTTCTAAAGGAATGTGTTGTATCATTATGTGCTTTTTTACTTATAGCAATTATACAAAATTAGTTATTGTAATTATTAACCGATAGACATGCCGTTTTTGGTGGGCAATGTGGTAGTAAGAAGAGTGACCTCTTTTTTATCTTCACCATAAACCCCTAACACAAGACATTCACTAAAGAAATTGGCGATCTGTTTTTTGGGAAAATTCACAACAGCCAGGATTTGTTTGCCTATCAGATCTTCTTTTTTGTAGAATGTGGTGATCTGCGCTGAAGATCTCTTAATACCCAAATCTCCAAAATCAATTTCCAGTTGATACGAAGGATTTCTTGCCTTTTCAAAATCCTGTGCAGAGATGATGGTTCCGGTTCTTATATCTATTTTTTCAAAATCTTCCCAGCTAATTTCAGGTTTTATCATTATGCTAAAGAGTTTATGAGTTGTTCCACTTCTGTTTTTTGTTCTGCATACTTCTTTTGTAATTCTGAACCTTCTCCCATTCTCCTGTAATATTCCAGTGCTTTTTTCCCGAAATCTTTTTTATGAAAATCAGATACTTCAGGAATTTGAGGGAAAACCTTGTGAAAAAGCATTTCATAATATGCCTGAAATTCTCTTTCATTCTTGTCTTCAATAACGTTTCCCGGAGCTTTTTGCCTTACGTGTAGCATTTCGTGAGCGACCATATTCAACACCAGATTAAGATCGAAATCAAATAAATTTTTAGGGATCATTACTTTTTGCAGCTGCCCAAGTTCTCCTTCCGCCGTTAAAAGCAAAGAATTAGGCGAAAGCTCTTCCCTGAAACCGAAACCCGCAAAGTTTTCATGCTCCAGATTAAATGAGCGGATTAAGTATTCTGCGGCATCTATGATCTGATCATGCTCTTTATAAGCGGTAAGATGCAAATGGATCTGTTCAAAATTCATGTAAAGATGTTTTAACAAATGTATTAAAAAATGCTGTGCTCAAACAGGTGAATGAAGATTTAGAAAGTGGTTCGAAGAAAAAAATCAAAAAAATAAGGAATGTCATGCAAGATTTCCGGAACCGAGGGTTTATATAAATGAGTACTCAGGATAATAATGTTTAATGTAAAAGAATAGAATATGAAAAAATTAAAAGTACTTCAACTTTTTATTATGGGTTTATTAATGTTTATGAGTTTTTCGCTTACGTCGTGCGAAAGTGATTATGAAGAAATACCGGTAAAGCTGGAAGATGTGCAAGGGAATTATAAAGGGAAACTTATTACGACCCAGGGAATTAACAAAGCGGAAAGAATAGTGGATTTCACAGCTAAAAAAGATACCCTTAAGTTTACGGATTTTCCCATCAATGAAATTGTAAAAACAGTAATCACAAATAATGCGAAAGCAGAAGCTGCGTTGCTTGCAATGGGAAAAATAAAGTATAACCTAGATTATACATCACAAATCAATACAGGGATAAATGTAGTAGAGCTCACATTTGCACCTAAAACTCTCGAGCTGCAAATTCCTGTGGACGGAACAACTAAAAACACGATAGTTACATTAGCCGCGAAACAAAAAGGATTTTATGTGGGACAGGACGGGTCTTTGAGGTTTGGCTTGGTTGTAGAAAAGATCACCGTGGATGGCTTAACGCTTGATCCCTTTGAAACGATTAAATATGATTTTCCATACTGCATAAAGGATTAAATATTAGGTAAATGCGCGAAATAGATTGCATTTTTTAACATGCAGTCTATTTTTGTATAAAAAATTCAATTATTAATATAGGGATGCCGTTATAAATACATGGAAGAAAAGGAGCAGATTTTTGTGAACCGCCTTTTATCAAAGGAAGAATCTGCCTGGAAGGAGCTTTTTAAAGCTCATTCCGGGAACCTTTCCTATATATGCTCCCGTTACATCATCGGGAAGGAAGATATCCACGATGTTTTGCAGAATAGCTTTATCAAAATGTTCCGTTCAATAGATTCTTTTGAATACAGGGGAAGAGGATCTCTCAGAGCATGGATCAGCCGTATTGTGGTTAATGAATGCCTGAAATACATCAGGCAAAACGCTGATTTTAAAATCAATACGGAGATTTTTGATTTTCCGGATATTCCCAATGAAGAAGAACCCAATCTTGAAGAAATTCCACAAGCTGAGATCATGGAGCTTATCCGCTCGCTTCCGGAAGGTTATAGGACAGTTTTTAACCTGTTTGTATTTGAAGAGAAAAGCCATAAGGAGATTGCGGGTCTTTTAGGAATTGCAGAGAACTCTTCGGCTTCACAGTTTCATAGGGCGAAAGCAATGCTGGTTCAGAAAATTAAAGAATATAAAAAGACAAAAAAAGCACAATATGAGTAATCAATGGTTAAATAACCTGCGCAGAAAAATGGAAGATCACACAGAGGATGTTCCGGATGGATTGTGGGATGATATCAGAGGTGAATTATTCGGAAAGGATGAGGAAAATAAGGCGTTGGGATTTGCTTTGATGGATGATAATAAGGAGGGAATAACAGAAAAATCATCAGGAAGCAACCTTAAACTTCACCCGTACAGAGCTGTAGGAATTGCTGCTGCTATTGCTTTATTGCTGTTTGTTGGAAATCTCTTATTTGAAAAATCGCAGGAATATTCCAGTCAAATTGCCCATTCAGAAAAGAACCCGAAAAACAAAACTGAATATTCTTCTTTAGAAAAAAATGATATTAATGAAGACTTCCTTTCAGAAAAAGCTACACATTTAAGTGAAAGTATGCTTGATGAAAAATACTTTATCGAGCATTTAATTCAAACGAAAAGAGAGATTGAAAAAATAGATGATTTAAGGGTTAATTATTTGAAAAATAGAACGATGAAAGGGTTGGTGATGCGGAAGCAACAGGTTGTTCCCGGTGATATAATCTTAAATCCTATTTCTTCTATTTCGGGAAATGATGAATCGCAAGATCCTTTTACGGATAATGAAGAAGAACAAAACAAATCAAAAGAGTCAAAACTGGCAAAGAAATCCGGAAAGTCATGGATGTTGAGTCTGTTAACAGGAAATACGTCAGGATCATCTGCACAATTTCCGGGTTATGCTACCTTAAACGGAGCACCTATGGTAACCATAAGCAATGAATTTGGAACAGCCGGTTATCAGGACACCGCTTTGAATCAGTTATTATTGGCCAATCAGGATGAAGAAATAAGAGCTACAGTAAGACATAAAGTTCCTGTAACAGTTGGGATCTCTATATATAGAAGCTTGGGGAAAAAATGGGGATTGGGAACCGGAGTGAACTATACCAGATTGGCATCCGAACTTTATTCCGGAAGCGAATCCAATTATATTAAAAGTGATCAGTCCGTTCATAATATCGGGATTCCGGTACAGATAAATTATAACGCAGTCCAGAAAGGAAAATTCACTGGATATCTTACGGCAGGAGCAATGGTAGAAAAAACAGTTGCCGGAAATCTTACCACAAAATATATTGTAAACAATGAACTGAAAGAAGAAAAAAAAGAAAGTCTGGAATCCAAACCTTTGCAGTTTTCTGTAAACGGAGGATTGGGATTGCAGTATAAGATCATAAAAAATGTAGGAATATATGCAGAGCCGGGTATCGACTATCATTTTAAGGACGACAGTTCCCTGAATACCATTTACAAGGAAAAGCCATTAAACTTTAACATGAAGTTTGGAATCAGGGTGTTGATTGATTAATAATAAGTTACAGCTAACCTAAATTACCTTAAATATATTAATATGAAAACAAAATTAATTTTTTTAGCCTTCAGCTTACTTTTCAGTATAGCTAATTTGAAGGCACAATGCTCATTTAATCCCACCATTACCAGTCCGAGGTTGGGAGTGCTTTTCCCAGACAAAGTTGTTTTTTGTAATTCCGAAACAGAAACGCTTTCAACGCAGGTTTATGACACTTATCAATGGTATAGGCAGGAGTGGACGTGGCAAACTCCCAATCCCAATCCATGGGTGCCTATTCCGGGTGCAACATCACAAACTTTAACCATTGACGGCACCAATGATATGCTGTATTACTTTAAAGTTGAGGTGAGCATTAATGATTGTACAGCCGAAAGTCCGGCAATTCTTGCGGATGGATATGCTTATGGACTTCCTTCCATGATCACTACTTTAACGCCGGGAACTTATCAGCAGATAGATGCAGGAGAATATAATGTCTGTGAAGGAGCATCTGTAACATTTGAAAATACTTTCCCTGCTTTATACGGTGTTCATACATGGTATAAATGTGCTCCGTCTAATATTCCGCCGGTTGCGGGAGATCCTTGTATTATTTCCGGTGTTTCGGGGGACTCTTATGT
>JAFAAJ010000056.1 GCA_023426625.1 Bacteroidota bacterium | reverse complement strand
GCGTAACCTTTACCTTCAAACTCTTCGAGCAGGGAAAATCCAATATCTGCAACATCTAAGCCTTCACGCTCAAAAATACCTACTCCTCCAATTTTTTTACTCCCTTCTTTGGTCATCACAAGGTAATTTCCGAAACCAATTCTTTCAAATTGAGGAAGAAACTTATCTCTGATATAATTCTCTGCATCCGAAACCGTTTTGATATTCCGGTCTCCGATATATTTGATGAATTTCGGACTGTTATAAAGTTCAAATACGAAGGATGCATCCTCCAGTGACATAGGACGGATGATTAATCTTTCTGTTTCGTAAACGTTATTTTCTTTTGGTTGTTCCGGCTGATTTTTTAGGCTCATCTTTAGGTTCTTCCTTTTTTTCAAGCTTTAAAAGCCTTGGATTATTCTTACATTTTTTATTGTAAAGCTCTATATAGGTTCCATGATCTTTTACATTAGTAATGAAACCTGTAGATTTGTTTACAGTCAGTGTATAATGGGTTTTCTGATAAGGACATTCCTTTGAGGTCAGTTTCCCTAAATCCAGATAGTAATTGGATCCGTCTTCATAATAGTTGCCTGCAATATCTTTAAACTCCTCATCTATCATATATCCTTCCAAGGTAGCTGCAAGCGCCGCTTCTTCCGGATTGTCTATTTTTCCTATGAACTTCTTCAGATCCTCTAATTGAGTAATATAGCTGATCTTTCCTGCTGATGAATAAACAATGTAGTAAAAGCTGTTCTCGTCCGGAAAAATATCAAATCCTGAGAACTGAGGCGTATATTCTTTCTTAGCACCTGAAGTTTTGATTTCCTGATCTTTGCCGTAACTGTTATATACCAAAACCCAGAAATCCGAATTCTGATTAGGTATGATTTTTTGTAGCATTCCGGAAATGCTTGTAAACTTTTTCTTTTCCTGGGAATACATTAATGTCCCAATTAACAAAGAAAAAAGTAATGTGATTTTGGCTGTCAATTGTATCATAATTCAAAACGTGGGCAGAAAGTATGCCAATTTCTTACATGAACTTTTCTCCTTTTTTGAGGTTTTTAAGATCCAGAACATAATCCTTTATCAGTTGGTCATGCGCTCTCGGGCATATTAGCAGAACTTTGTCCGTATCTACCACGATAAAGTCCTTCAATCCGTCTATAACAACCGCTTTATTGTTATTCTTTATATGAATGATATTCCCCTCAGAATTGTACGTTATAACATGTTTATGTTTTACAGCGTTCTGATTTTCATCCTTTTCCGTATTTTCATATACGGAAGTCCATGTTCCTAAGTCGCTCCAGCCAAGATCCGCCGGAATCACATATACGTTTTTAGCTTTTTCTAAAATTCCGTTATCTATAGAAATCTTCTGAACTTTCGGATAAATGATCTCAATACAGCTGTTTTCGCGCTCAGAATTATATTCACAAGCCATGAATTGCTGAGTCATTTCCGGAAGATACACCTCAAAGGCATGATGGATCGTTTTCACATTCCATATAAATATTCCGGCATTCCAAAGAAAATCACCACTCTCCAAAAAGCTTTGTGCAATTTCCAGAATAGGTTTTTCTGTAAAAGTCTTTACTTTAAAGTAATCTGACTCTTTCTTTTCTACAAACTGGATATATCCATACCCTGTATCGGGTCTCGTTGGAGTTATTCCTAATGTAACCAGGTATTCATGTTTAGATGCAAGATCAAAAGCTAAATCCATTTTTTGCAGGAAAACATCTTCTTTCAGGATCAAATGATCTGCAGGAAGAACAATCATGGTAGCATTAGGATTGATCTCGGCGATTTTATTAGCCATGTACAAATTACAGGCAGCGGTATTTTTGATCATTGGCTCTCCAACAATATTCTCTTCCGGAATCTCCGGCAATTGCTGATGAGAAAGCGCAACATATTCTTTATTGGTAATGACAAAGATATTTTCGTTAGGAATCTGCTTACAGATCCTGTCATACGTCTGTTGAATCATCGTACGACCCACCCCTAAAATATCATGAAATTGTTTTGGAAACTTCTGTGTGCTCATAGGCCAGAATCTACTACCGATTCCTCCTGCCATTATCACACAGTATTTATCTGATTTTGACATGTTTAACTACATTTTTTCACCCTTGCTAATGGTTTGAAAGAATACTTTCTTCCAGAAGCCAGATTCTTACAAAGATAGTTTTTTTTAATCAGACCTTCTAATAAATACTTTTCATTACGATAGATAAAATATTCCCCTTTCTGCAATTCCTCTATGAAAAGAAGGTCATCTTCCTGTTTTTCAATATGAAAATATTTTACAAGATCAGGGCTTGCCATGAAATTGGCTTTTGGAGACCTGGAAAACTTTAAGATGATTGGTTTTAAATCTTCTTCATAAACATCAAGGCTTTGCAAAAGCATTTCCCTGAACGTATGTTTCCATTCATTTCCATGGGGAGAAATCCTTCTTCCGTACTTTTCGAAGGCTAATAAATGAGCCAGTTCATGTGTCAATACAAAGAAAAACAACTGTGGAGCCAGCGTGGAATTAATCGTGATTTCGTGAGAGTTATCCGGAAGTTTTCTATAATCTCCCAGTTTAGAATTCCTGTTCCTTGTAATTTTTATATGAATATAATAATCTGCGAACCAAACCCTTAAATATTGAAGTGTATTTTGTGGTAAATATTTCTCTAATGATTGGATGGACATTTTACAAACTTAATGGGATTCCGGCATAGAAATTCAGCAATTTAAGGCTGAAAAGATAATTAAATTTCGCCTGAGAAACAGAACCTTCTGCATTAGCATAATTATTTCTGGCAATATTAACATCATAGATGGTTGATCTTCCCGCCGCATAGCTCTTGTCTGCAAAATCTAAAGCCAGTTTTGTACTTTTTGCCGCTTCCAATGCTGCTAAATATGCTTCATAATTAGCATCAACATCAAACTGAGCTTTCTGAACATTTTGCCTTACAGTCTGCTTTTGTTGTTCTAATGAATTTTTAGCTATACTTTCATTGATCTTTGCCTGTTCTACCTGCAATTTGGTAATCCCTTTATTGAAAATCGGAACATTAACGGATACTCCTGCCTGTTGCCCAAAATTATCCTTATACTGCTGAAAGAAACCAGGCTCTTTCGTTGGATTACCCAACTGATCATATCCTGTATAACTGGTATTCAATAAGTTATTGTAGAAACTTCCAATTCCTGCACTAGCTGTAATGGTAGGCCAAAAAGCTGTTTTTGTAACTTCAATCTGGGCTTCTGCAGATTTTATTCTGCTTTCTGCCGCCTTTACCTGAGGCTGAGTTTCATAAGCCGTATTCAAAACCTCATCAATGGATCTCAATTCGGGAGCAAGCTGATCAGGAACATCTACATCTTCTACGTCAAAATTTTTATAATCCGGCAACTGTAAAAGCTGCGCCAATGCGAACAGACTTCTTCCTACGTTGATCTCCGCCGTTTTAAGGTTTTGCTTTTCTCTTGCCAATCCGGCTTCGGCTTCCGCTAAAACCGTTTGAGCAGTAGTTCCTACCTGTGTGGTTATTTTAGCTCTGTCATATTGTTTTTGAGCGTTATCTACCGCACTTTGAGAGATCTTTACAATTTCTTTATTCAGCAAAGTGGTTAGATATTGTTGTGCGATCTGTAGAGAAATATCGTTTTTTATCGTTTCTATATCGTATTGGCTGGCTTCCACATCAAACTGGATCTTTCTGATGTTTTTTTCCAATCTCCCATTATTATAAACTAAAATATCTGCTCCAAGATTAGCACTGTTGCTAAACCTGTCATTTCTTAAACTTCCCGTCCCGAATGACGTTTGTCCAAAACTTACATTATTGCTTATATTAGCCGATACGGAAGGTAGATATTCCTTCTTGGCCATCTTAAGATTAGAATCCTGAATCTGTTTCGAATATTCGTTCTGGATAACCTGTAGGTTGTGCTTTACAGCATAATCTACACATTCTCTTAGGGACCATTTTTTCTGAGCGTTCAATCCCAGACAGGCCAATCCAAAAACGATAATCCAAACTTTTTTCATATTTATCAATCTTTTTATAATTAGACGAATCAAAGATAAAAAAGTTACAGTTTTAAAAAATTAATATTTCATTTTAAAAAACTTTTGTGAATTTTGCAGTATGACAAAAGAACAATATCAAGAGGCCGTAGAATGGCTTTTTGTACAGGCTCCCAATTATCAGATCGATGGACAGAAGGCTTACAAACCGGGATTGGATAATATCAGAAAGCTTTGTGCTTTCTTCGGAAATCCTCAGGAAAAAATAAAATGCATCCATATTGGCGGAACAAACGGAAAAGGCTCCACGAGCAATATGCTGGCTTCCGTTCTGCAGGAATCAGGTTACAAAATAGGTTTATATAACTCACCTCATCTTATTGATTTTACGGAACGTATAAAAGTAAATGGAAAGAATTGTGACAAGGAATTTGTCTTTAATTTTATTCAAAAACTGAAGCAGCTTCCGGAAGATATTCAACCTTCCTTTTTTGAGTTCACTACGATTATGACTTTTGAATATTTTTATCAGCAAAAGGTAGATTTTGCTATTATTGAAGTCGGCTTGGGAGGAAGACTGGATTCTACGAATATCATTAAACCTTTGGTCTCTGCGATCACCAATGTTCAGCTGGACCATCAGAATATCTTAGGTGATACCCTTGAAGAAATTGCTAGAGAAAAAGCAGGAATCATTAAAAACAACACTCCGATTGTTTCCGGAGATGAAAACGAAATCGTTAAAAATATCATCAAAGAAAAAGCGAACAATGAAAATGCTCCGTTTATCGACGCAAGTCTTTTAAAAACAAGCCTTGCTTCCGACCTGAAGGGGAATTATCAGATAAAAAATATCAAAGTTGTTTTAGGCTTGATCGAAGAATTAAGAAAACTTAATATTTCTATTCCTGAGGAAAATATTGAAAAAGGGTTATTGCGTGTTCATCAGAATACCAACTTCATCGGTCGCTGGTTTGAGTTTTCAAAAGAGCCATTAACGATTTGTGACACGGGACATAATCAGGCCGGACTGGAACAGGTTTTTGATCAGTTGAACTCTATTGATAAGCATAAACACATTATTCTAGGATTCGTTAATGATAAAAAGATAGATGTTGTAATGAATATATTACCGGTAAACTCTGTTTTTTATTTTGCAAAACCTTCTATCAACCGGGGAAGAGACCCTAAAGAATACGAAGATCTGCTTCAGCATGCAAAAATAAATTATAAAATTTTCGATTCTGTACAAGCTGCCTATCTTTCTGCAAAAGAGCAATGTACAAATGAAGAAATGATTTTTATCGGCGGGAGTAACTTTGTTGTAGGAGAATTTTTAGAAAAAAATTTGGAGATTTCCGAATAAGTCGTATATTTGCACCACTCTAAACGAGAAAACAAGTATAGAGGGTTCTTAGCTCAGTTGGTTCAGAGCATCTGGTTTACACCCAGAGGGTCGGGGGTTCGAATCCCTCAGGACCCACAGAAAGCTCTGAAGCCTTTAAAAAAACTTCAGGGTTCTTAGCTCAGTTGGTGCAGAGCATCTGGTTTACACCCAGAGGGTCAGGGGTTCGAATCCCTTAGGACCCACTTAAACTCCCTTTAATAGGGAGTTTTTTTATGTTTATAGGTGAAGTATGCCTTTTTCATTTACAGAAATTTTTTCAAGACTAAAAAATCTCACACAATAAACCTCATCCTAATTTTAATCAAAAGGGCAGACCTTTAGGTACACCAATTTATTAGTTGGTACACCATTCTAGCTCCCGTTAATACTATGAATACCAATATCATTAAAATCTTGTTCCTTATTGATAGGGCTAAATCAAATAAGAATGGAATAGCTCCTATTAGATGTAGGATTACTTATTTAGGAAAAAGAAAAGTGTTCTCAACTGGACAGTTCCTAAATCCAAATAACTGGATAGCTTCTAAGCAGAAAGCTCATCCACCTGATTCAGATAACAATCAAATCAACACACAACTCAGCCTGATTAAACAAGACATTAATCAGGCTTTTTTATTCCTACAAGTACAGGAAAAGGACTTTGATGTAGATGATATTTACAGACAATACAAAGGTGAGAATATCAAACAGGAAAAATCAATTATGGAAGTATTTCATCTGCATATTACTAAACAGGAAAAGCTGATAGGTATTTCTACCACACAAGTATCTGTAGCTAAGTTCTATCAGACTCAGGCTCATGTAAAGTCTTTCATAAAGTACAAGTACAACAAATCAGATTATCTTCTGAAAGACATGACAATGGCATTTATTACTGAGTTTGAGTTCTATCTTAAAGCTGAAAAGCAGTTTAAGCAGAATACAGTTCATAAAACCATACAGAGGTTTAAACAGATAGTAAAGTTAGCTGTAGGATTAGATTTCTTAGCTAAAGACCCTTTCCTACTCTACAAGAACAGGAAACCTAAGAAACAGGTTGTTTTCTTGTCCAAAGAGGAACTGGAAGCATTAGAAAAGTATCAGTTTGCTTCTGAAAGATTACAGCAAGTAGCTGATATGTTTATTTTTTGCTGTTATACAGGGCTAGCATATACAGAAATGGCAAATCTTAAGGCAAGTGATATTCAGACAGGCTATGATAGTAATAAGTGGATTCATATTCACAGGCAGAAAACTAGGAGAGATTATGACATTCCCTTGTTATCTAAAGCTGAAAGTATTTTAGATAAGTATAGAACAGAGACACAGGTTCTCCCTGTAATTACTAATCAGAAGTTTAATTCTTATTTAAAGGAGATAGCAGAGATTGTAGGTATCAGTAAGACTCTTACACACCATATAGCAAGAAAAACCTTTGCTTCTACTATCCTACTTTACAATGATGTACCAATGGAGATAGTATCTGAACTACTAGGTCATTCTGAAATTGGAATTACCCAACAGCATTATGCTAAGGTGGTTAAAAAGAAGATTGGTGAACAGATGAGTAAGTTAAATTCTAAGCTTAAGTGAGCATTATGTATTATTAACTCTTTGTATTTTTACAGAGAGTTAATTTTCAATTTATGTTACTAGATGCCAAGCTGAGTCAATTTGATTCATTCCCTATAGAATTCAAAGAGATTAATCCTGAAGATTTCATGTTTACTTTAGATGCTTCGGGAACAAGAGTTCCAAGAACTGATTTTGAAATTGAAAATGGAGGGGACAAAATATTAATATCTCCTGATACTAATGGCTATATAAATGATACCTTACAAACCCATTTAGAACTTGCACATAAAAACACTGTAGTAATCAATGCTCCTGTTGGACAAGGTAAATCATATGCTATAATTCAAACTGTAAAAAGGTATTTTGACTCAAATGAAAAGTATTTAGTTTTTGTAGTTTCTCCTTTTGTAAGTTTAGTTAAACAGTATTGTGATGATATTGAGGAATCAGGAGTTCCTGCTGATCAGATTTATAGTTATGATAACTTGGGAAGAAGTACTGGTATTGACTATACTAAAAGAGGAATTCAGGTTGTTACAGCAAACACTTTATTAGGAAATCCAGGAGAAGATGGATTTAAAAACTCTGATATCAAAAGAGAGTATATAAATACCCTTGTAACCCATTGTGAAAGGGAAGGAATAAAGGTTGTTTTCATTTATGATGAAATCCATGACTCCTATCATAACTTTCAACAAGAATATATATTCAACTTATGGAAATGGAGAAATGTTATTCAAAAGAATTTTATACTAAGCGCTACTTACAATGAAGCTTCTAAGGTTGTAATAGAATACTTAGCTGAGCTTACAGACTATAAAATTCAGATTATTGAATCTGAAAGAGTGAGATTTGCTGATAAACAGAGTACTTTACATTTATATTACTCTTCTGCTTACAATTTTACTTCTAAGACTATAGAGATTGATAGTTTAATTAAAGGCTTGATAGCTCGTGGAAAAAATATTGATATACTCTGTTATTCCAAAAACCTAGCTAAAAGCCTAATTAATCCCAAGGATGAGATTGGGAAATTACTTCTAGATACTTTTGAAGAGGTTAAAGATTGTACTTCTGAACTAAATACTAATCAAAGAGAAGAAAATACTGAACCTACTAATCAATATGATGATGAGAAATGTAATGTAGGAACCAATTTCAAAACAGGTGTTAGTATAAAAAAAGACAATCACGCATTTGTCATAATTTTTCCTCCTAGAAGTACCAGATTACCTTTTAGAAATAAATATGGCATCTTTTCAGGAGGTATTAATTCTGTAATTCAAGCTTTAGCAAGACAAAGAACTAAAGGAGAAATACATATTGTTTTACCTAAACCAGACCATTTTCACTATGATAGTTTGGATCATTCTGGCATGACAACAGAACAGAAGGAAATTTTTAAACAGTATTATAATCTAGTTCAGCATTACAAAGCTCCTGATAGCAAGGTAAAATATATCAAACTAAATAGACAAGATTTTCTTTTAAGAGAGTTCTATGAGAATAAGCTAAAAGGAAATGTAAAAGATGAGATTACAGCAATAGATTCCTTAACTAGAAGTACCACTTTGCCAAGGCTACTTTTCCCATCCTTTCAGGAATTTAAATTGGGAACAGGTGAAGATTTCCTTGCTAATGAAGTTCCTTTCTTTGGAGGGGATATAAGCTCTTATGTAACTTATAGTGCATTAGCCAATCAGTTTATTAATTGTAGATTGCAAGAAATAAGCTTTAGACCTGTTATCAAATTTGAGGAAGGTAAAGTCCAAGAGATGCTAAACACAGTACTCAATCAGTTTTATGGGGAAGACTATGCATTATCATTAGCTCCATTTACTAATTTCTCACTTTTTTATAATGACTTTAAAACATCATTATTTAAGGATTATCAGCTACTTTATAAGAAAGCAGGAGGAGATTCTTTTGAAAATATGGTTGAAGGAACACCACAAGCAAAGAAGTTTGAATTACAACTTTTACTTTTTACTAATAAGCTAAAAGAAGGTAAATTAAAATCTTTATATGATGAGGATTACTCAAGAGGAGATTACTTTAGTGATGCAATAGCTCATACTAAAGACCTAGATATTGACTCTATAGATGATATTTCTTATAAAAACAGAGTTGAGTTCTATCAAATACTCAATTATTTCAGAGAAAAAATGATATCATCACTAAGGGAGCATAATTGGGGAAGAGATTCTTTTCACTATATCCCTACTAATTATTATGAGGAATTTTTTACAGATGATGACAAGAGAAGAGTAACAAGGTTAATAAGCTTACTGAAAGAGGATAAATTACTAGATGATGGTGTTTTCGAATTTAAGAGGAGACTTCATGAGCAAAGATCTATTAAAAGTAAACTTAAAACTTTCTATTTGATGCTACGAGAAGACTTCCTCATCGTAGAAAACAGAACCCTAGATCCAAGAATTACTGTTTTAGGGGCAAGAAGAACTGTAAAACCAGTTTTAGCAGTAAATATTATTCCTGTGAAACCCTCTATTAATTTAACACAGAATCAAGATTACATCAATCTTTAAATCTAAATAGTAATCTAAAATGTCAAGTTCCCGTAGTAGTATATATAGTACATACGTAAACTTGACATTTCTGTTTTACTATTTAGTATATATCTATATTCTATTGTTCCAGAAGGAACTTTCAATTTACAGGTTAAGACATAGGGGGTTCTTTTTAAATCTCCCCCATCTTAAAAATCTTTGATTTAGCAACGCACGAATTCAGAGGAGGACTACTTTAGTAGTAGTTTTGAAATCGATTTGATGCACAAAGCTACTAAATTTCAAGCACATATACAAGTTTCAACTACACTTTGAAGCTAATAGCCAAATTGTGAAATGACCCTTATTTTTTAATTTTTAATCAAAAACTATGCAATTAAAACAATCACAAAGACAGCAGGTCAAATTAAGACTTGGCTTATCAGGAGCATCAGGCTTTGGGAAGACTTATTCTGCCTTACAATTAGCCTATGGTATTACAAATGACTGGAGCAAAATAGCTGTTATAGATACAGAAAATTCTTCTGCTTCTCTGTATTCAGATTTGGGAAATTACAATGTATTGGATTTACAAGCCCCTTATTCCCCTGAAAGATATATTCAGGCTATTGAGCTATGTGAGAAGTCAAACATTTCTGTTGTAATTATTGATAGTGCCAGCCATGAATGGAATGGTACTGGTGGATGTCTAGAAATCCATGAAAAGTTAGGAGGTAGATTCCAAGATTGGGCAAACGTGAGCCTTCGCCACCAAGCATTTATAAATAAGATATTACAGTCAAGCCGCCATATTATTACAACTACTAGAAGGAAAATAGATTATTCCCTTGATATAGGTAGCAATGGTAAAACCCAAGTTGTGAAACATGGAACTAAAGAAATTACCAGAGAAGGTTTTGAGTATGAGCTAACTATAAACTTCGAGCTTATTAATGAAAATCATCTTGCTAAGGCTTCTAAAGACAGGACAGGATTATTTATGAATAAACCTGAATTTCTTATTACCCCTGAAACAGGTAAAATGATTTTAGAGTGGTGTAATTCAGGAAGTAAGCCTAATAATAACTCTACTCAACAACAGTCTCCTAACCTGATAGAAGCTACAGAAGAAGAGATTTATAATGCTATTCAAAATTGTAACTCTGTAGCTGAACTCTTAGCTTTGTATAAACAGTTCCCTCAATATCATATCTCTTTAAAACCAGATTTTGAAGCAAGGAAATCAATACTTATTCATTTAACTAACCCAAATAACTTTTCACAAAATGGACATTCAAAACAATATTAAACCCGCTACATTAGAAGAAGCTTTTGATATTTCAAATTCTACTAACATAATAGGGAAAAGTGATAATGGTTTAGAATTAAGAAGTGTTAGGAAACCCATCAGAGATATACTCCTACGATGTGATGCTTTTGATGATGCAGAAGTATTCTATCCAAGTAAGATGAATAAAGAATCCAAGCCTGAATCTAATAATGATGTTCAGGCTTTTTTAATACCCAATTCTAATGCGCAGGGTATATCTCATACTCCTGTTGTACTAGCTGAAAATACGTATAATGTGTCTAGTCCTTTTATTCTAGCTAATACATCAGAAGCCACATTACACCACTTACAGAATGATTGTATTATTCCTGTATTCAGCAAGGATAATGAGAAGACTATTGCTCATCAGGAGTTCATTGAAGTTGTCTTAAGTGCTGTTCAGAAAATATTTCCACACCACTACATTACAGAGCCTGAAATTAGGGTTTCTCACCAAATTAAAGGTAGAATTCCAAGTGCAATTCATAAGCCTGTAAAAGAGCTGTTAGAGCATGAGAAGACTATATACTATGAGAGAATGGCATTCATTATTAAAGTACCTAGTATTACTGATATTGTGAATGGTAATGAGCTTTCTTTAACAATTGGAGGAGTACGAAGTTATAATCAAGAGAACTTATACTCAAAAAAGACTTTGGAAAAATTTAAGTTATTCATAGGCTTCCAAAATCAGGTTTGTATGAATATGTGTATCAGCACAGATGGATTCTTGGAGGATATGAGAGTAGGAAGTTCACAAGATTTATATACTAAGGCACTAGAAACAATGCAAAATTATAATGCAGAACTGCATCTAATGGAAATGAAGGAACTCTCACAGGATTTTCTTTCTGAACATCAGTTTGCTCAGCTTATAGGTAAAAGTAGGTTATATCAGCATTTACCTAAGTCTGAAAAGCAGAATATTCCTTTACTCAATTTTAATGATAGTCATATTAATACAATGGCTAAAGATTATTATGAGGATAAGAATTTCTGTAGATTAGAGGATGGCAGGATCAACCTTTGGGATTTATATAATCTCTTTACACAAGCTAACAAGAGTAGTTATATAGATACTTTCTTAGACAGGAATTTGAATGCTTTTGAGTTTTCAAAGGGCATTAAGAAAGCACTCAATGGCAATTTTTATTATGGTTGGTTTTTAAATTAATAGGCCCAGTTTTTAATTAAGGCTGGAGTTTATTTTTGAAGAAAAATCAAGCATTAAGTGATATAATGTGATCTTCTTTCCTGATTCTGTTATATGATTTGACTTATATGAAAAATTAAAATCATTAATAAACATATACCTTTTTAAATCGGAAAAACATTTACTGTTTTCATCTATATCCATCCTTTTTGTTATGAAAGCAAGCATCCCATTCACCTGATGATGAGTGGGATATTTTTCATTTATAAATCTTTTTATTCCTTCTTGTATATACTTATTATTTAAGCTTTGCTTATAATGAGAGTTTTCCCCATTTAATCTTTTACATTCTATTATATAGTAAGCCTCAGTTGATCTAAGACTGCCTTTTAAGTCTATAACTTCTATATCTGAGTAACCTTTTTCATCATATTCTTCATTAATAAAAGCGGTTTCTGTTTTAAATAAGTATTCGTTTAGACCCAAGTCATTTCTAACATCCTGCTTATTTAAATAATCTTTATATAATCTATTTTTAATCTTATTTTCATTATCCTCAACAAATTGATAATCAATAAGCATTTTTTTATAACAAGCATAAACTTGAGCTAAAATGAACTCAAAGTTTTCATCAACATAATAGGATATATATTTAGGATTATTTATTTTCATTTGTGTTTAAACTTTCATTATTTATTTTAAAAAATGCTTCAATGAATTCAGATAAATCAAGATTAGCTAAAGCCAAGTGCCATGATTTATATTGATTAGGTTTAGCAATGTAAAAGTAATCTTCCTCGAAGCCTTTAATATCTTTTTGTAAGAATAAATTGTCACTTACATGCTCAAAACCCAATTTTGTAATATTAATTAAGAGTTGTCTATTCTCTATTTTTGACCAAACAATTAAATCTTCTGCCATAGAAGGCTGAGAAATAATTTTGAACTTCATCATTATCAAAAACTCAGACCACAATATCTCAACTTCAAAATAATTGTTTTTATTATTGAATCTTTTACTGAAATGATTTATGAAAACTTCAGCATATTTTTTTAATATATAATCTTTATACTTTATTCTACTAATAATTTTCTTTTTTTCTTCCTTTGTTCCCTTTAGAAGAGTTTTTGTTATAGTATTGGTATAATCTAGTAAACTCTTTTCATTCGAAGACAATCCAAATGAATTAATAATCTCTGAATCAAGATTTTTTATTGCTTCATCTAGTTGATGTTTAACAAAATTATCTTTTATAAAAAGGCTATGAAAATCTTTTGAAAGTGTCTCAACATTTTCATATAGACTTATTAATTCATGAGTTTCATTAAACGGAACATTCCATTTTTCTTCATCATGAGTTTCCTCTCTTTCAATCCCAATAGATGATCCTGTAGTTATAATATAATAACTAAAAAATGAAGAATTTAAAATTGCAGAAAATGCCTTCAAAGAACCTAAGAATTCATTATCTAAAGCCTTTATTGCTGTTAATGAACTTTTAAATAATGTATTAGTATATGAAATAGCACTGACTGACTTGAAATCTTTGCTGGTTCCTCCTGTAATTAAAAGACTCGGAGAATCAAAAATCCTATCGTCTTCAGGAAAATAACCTACTTCTCTAGAATCCCAATCTACAAAACTATCCTCTGCTATATAGTATGGTTTTAAGTAATTACTGTAATTAGTCACTTCATCAGCTAATTCTCCTTTTAGGTTTAATTTCTTTTTTAAAGAGCCTATAAACTTATAATCCGCAAATCTTTCTGTGCTTATCCTTTTTTCTCCATCTTTAAATTTTAAACCTTGGCCAAAAATGAATTTTGTATCATCTGAAATTACTGCTTTAATTGTAGAATAATCTTTTTTTAATCTTTTAATAAAATAATAGTCCAAAACATTTCCGTAAACAAAAGTTTTCAAAGCCCAATCTTCTTCTATAAAAATTTTTTGCCTTATTTCCTTTACATCATATTTTTCAATAACCATTAATTTAAATACTTCAAAGAATATGTTTGGTTTAAGAGATATATGCTTAACAATATTTTCAAACAATTCTTTTTCTGCTTTTTTATAAAATAAAATAGTTGCAGGTGCAACCGCACTATCATTAGAGTTATTAAAAATTTGATGTCTTACTGATGACAATTCTACTATTTGTCTTACACAAAAACTATTAAAAAAATAATTTCTGAATACACCATTTTTATCAAGCTTATATAGAATTTTACTTACAACTATAAAAGCAGTTTCATTGAAGCTAAAGTCAGAAACCCTAATCAAAAAAGCTTCTGCTATTTCTCTATGGACTATTTCTAATATTGAATTTTCTTTTTCTTTTCTGTATTCAATATATTTTTCGAACAATTGTTTTTCTTTCGGATGCCCTTTAGTTTTCCATGGTGGGTTTCCTAATATAAATTGAAAATGATATTCATTTAATTTTGTATTGAATTTACTTTTTATGTCAAAAAAATCTGATATAAAAAAATTAGACTCTAATAAATCTGGGAATTCGAATCCACTAACACTTTTAGGTTCTAGATTATCTAATAATGTAATATATAATGAAAAGATTGCAATATTAATGGCATTTTCATCTTGATCAATTCCAAAAATATTGGTTTTTAATAATTCTACAAGTTTATTTCTATAAAAAACTTTATTTTCTTCTTTAGAATAATCTGGATTTAGTTTTTTATACTGATTAATAATTGTTCTAAAGCCTTCTACTAAAAAAATTCCCGAGCCACAAGAGGGATCTAATATCCTACAGTCCTGTTGTGTAGGATGATTTCTAAAAAATTTTCCTACCGTTTCCTTTTCTATATAGTCTACTAAAAATAATGGTGTATAATATGCTCCCTTATCTGCCTGATTTTCCTCCCCAATAAATCTTTCATAAATACTGCTTATAAACTCTATTGGTATGATAGAAAAATCATAAAGATTTTCCCATGATAACTGTGTCCCTTCTTTAGTTAGTTTAGCTCCCTGTAGAAGATATGTTAAATCTGTTAATTGTTCTTGTGATACCTCATCTTCTTCATTTATAATTTTACCATTAACTATGTAGCTTAATGGAAATAAATTTCCTTTGAAATCATTCAATATTCTATTAAATAGCTTATATGCCTCCATTTTATTTAATAAAATATTATTGAAATCTTTCTGATCTTTTATCCTATATCTATCTAAATCTATTCCTCTATCAATTAAGTACCTAATAAAAATAGCCCTTCCAATAAGGGAATTTGCAATTTTCGAATCTAATTTATATTTTAATCTTAGCTTATTTCTAAACTCACTAATGTTATTTAATAGATAATAATCAACTCTATATTCTTCTGCTAAACTTTTTTTATGTTTTTCCCAGCTTTTTCCAGTTATTAACTCAAAATATTCAAAATCAGTCAATTTACTTTCATTAAGGTATTCTAATGCAGAACCGTTCTCTAGAACTTTGAATCCATTTTTAATTTTCCATTGATTGTCTTCATTTATAAAAACAATAGCAGATTGATTAAAATTCCAAATTTTCACCTCCCAGTCTTCATCTCTATCCTTTTTTGATTCGTCAAAAAATAAAATTAAAGGCTCTCCTTTTATACAAAAAAAGGCATCTGGCAAAAGTTGATTTGATAGTATATTTTTTGTTCTACTATTTAAAAATTGTATTTTATTTTCATCTTTTAAGTCATCTAAAAAAAATAACTCTTTTTTATCCAACAGATCTAAATCAAATAGTAGACTTAATAATTTATTATCAAAGATTTTTATGTGTTTTTCAATATAGGAGTATGAATATTTAACCTCTTTAAAGTGCTTTAATTGAATAATATTGAAGTCCTCTTCAGTATAATTCTCAAAATATCCAATACAAAATTGCTTAAGTGCTTCGGAAATTTTTAACCCAAATTTGTCTCTATAATATAGAGTATTAACAATACATAATTGTGGTAAAGGATTAGCCCGTAAGACCAAATCCAAAGTTCGAGAATTAATGAATGTCAAAAACTTATCTGAATAAATAAACTTTTTATTAAAAAAGTCATAAACTATAGAAGAAAAATTAAAAAAAGCTGATTCTGGTAGGACATATTGATTAAATAGCTCTAATTCTAGTTTTTTATTCTCTATTGCCCATGTAGAATCTATCTTCCATAAATCTATAGTAAAGTTTGAGATATAAATTTTATAGCCATTGAAGCTATTTACATAATATTTATAATTTCTCAAAAAATTCTTTAACTCATCATCATTTCCTTGATAAACTATATCTATATCTCTTGCATTTTCATTAACATCAAGAAAAAAATTTCTTATAACCCCACTAAAAATAAAGACATGAGAAAATGCAGAAAGATCTTCTATAAACTTAATTATCTCTTTCTGCGAAATTTCTTCTAAATATTTCCAAAAATATTTAGCTTTCTTGTCTATTACTTTTTTATCAACTAATTCTTTGTCCACTTATTTTTTGATAATGCTTTAATGCATATTGATCAGTCATCCCACTTATGAAGTCTACAATAACTCTAAGTTTATAATATATATCCAAATCATCAAAACTTGGATTTACAACTTCATATATTTTTGCTCTAGTTTCCGATAGCTCAGCATATTCTTTACTATTACTACTAATAGGAGATTCTATTTGCATTTTGAAAAGCCTAGAGTATTTTTTCTCTAATTCACTAAAGGTTTTTATTTTTTCAGTGATATTATTTAATTCTTTTTCTATTTTTTTACAGCTTTTATCTTCCTTATCTATGAATTTATTATAGCTTTCCGTTAAGTCTTTCAGTCCTTTTTGAAGTTTGATATTACATGTTTCAATTAAAGTTTCTTCAATTGCAGCATCAATTATGGAGTTTGATATAAGAGCTGTTGCCCTACTTACAAAACTATTATCATTTTTTAGGAAAATGAAATCTATATAAAAATCTAATAAGCCTACTATAACAGAATATCCTGTAGACTCAAGATTATTTATTTCTCTTGATTTAAATATTTCATTACTAAATCCTTTTACTAACTTATAGAGTTCATTTGCATCATCTTCTATTAATTCTTTATTGTAAAGTCCTTTTTCAATTTCATCAATATTATTAATGAAATTTTGAAATGCTTTATCAACAAAATATGCAATCAATTTTATTCTTGTTGTAACAATTTTATAGGTATCATTGTGATGCTCATTATTTAATAATGTATAAATCTCGTCACATACTTTTACATTCTGTTTTTCTGCAAATTTTGATTTTATAAATTCAATGGAATAAACCCCTTTATTAAAACCATCCTCCATGTCCATACATAGATATGCTATTGAATCTGCTGCTTCCATTAAATAACATAACGGATGTCTGACTTTTCTTCCATTTATCTCAAGTCCAGTATTTTCTGCTATTAAGTTGAAATATTTTTCTTCAGAAAAAAATATTCCATGCTTTTTATTCTCAATAAATTCAGGATCTAAAGATTTACCTATTTCTAGTAATTCTTCCTTTATTGTCTTATTTATCTCTTCAAAATTAGGATATTTTAGAGATGCTGATAAGGTTGCATAAGTAAGATTAAGACCATAAGGGTCATTGAGAATTTGCAATTTAGTAAGCACTCTTAATCCTTGTGCATTACCATCATAGTTTAAGAAGTCTCTCTTTTTCCGAGGTGTTAAGGCTTTGAAAACTTTATCATTTTCTATAAAAAGTTTTTTAAAATAATTACTAATAATTGTTTCTCCAAAATGTCCGAACGGAGAATTACCTATATCATGGATTAGACATACATTTTGTAATATAATAGGGATAATTCTTACTAGTTTATCTTTTTCAAATCCTGTTCTGTCTACAAACTTTTTATTATCACACAATAACATTCCAAAAGTATATCCTAATGACATAACCTCATTAGAATGTGTTAATCTCGAGTGTATATTATCATCTGTTGTTAGTGGAAAAACTTGTGTTTTATCATGCATTCTTCTTAGTGCAGGACTATATATGATTCTACCATAATCACTTTCAAATTCATTTCTTGAATCATAAGGAGCTGATCTTCTTATTCTTTCAGGATTTAATAATTTTTTCCAATCCATAATCGTTAGTTTTTTTTATCAAAAAAATCAAATTTAAACTTATTCCAAGATAACTCAAAATTTTTTAGATATAAGAATAAATAAATCTCGAAAGAGTAATCCTCCATACAAAGCACCCCCACCTATGTTGGAATGGGGAAACTCCCCCCTACCTTTTCTAATAGAAAATAAAATTTCAGGCAGACTACAAATTTCTTCTAGAACTATAGTTGAACCTGAACATATCTCTTAGGAAAGATGGAAATCTAACTCAAAAAACTTAAAACAATGGTAAGAATTATCAGTTACAAAGCAAGACAAAGAGAGGATGGTACAACATTTTGTGCTTTAGAAGTTCAAGGAGGTATTGAAATGATATTAAGTCAAAAGACTAACCAGTATTATGCTACTGCAAAGAAAACATTCATTTCATCCACATTTGATGAAAAAACATGCAAGGCTTTAATTGGTACTGAGCTTCAAGGTAATGTTCAGAAAGAAGAGTGTGAACCTTATGAGTATGTTATCAAAGAAACAGGGGAATCCATTATCATGCAACACAGATTTGTTTATGTCCCAGAAAGTAGTGTTCCTTCTAGCTCAATAAAGTCTAACATAGTTTCATCTGATAGATTTGAAGCAGATTTGGAAGCTTTTTCTACAAATGGAAAATATGACCATATCTTAGCAGATTAATCTTAGAGTTTAAATAGAACTTTATTACATAAAAACTTCCTGTTTCGTATTGTATGCTATATAGTGTAAATACGAGATTGGAAGTTTTTATTTTATAATTCCCCACTTAATCTTTTTTATTTATGCAAAATCATCAGGTATCAGAAATACAGGTTTCTTATTCTCCTAACATAATAGATACTATTGTCTCTACCAGTGGAATCTTCATACAGAGTAGCTCTCACCTATTGGAATTTAGATACAATTGAAATGTTTGAGGAAGCTAAAATCATGTTTCTTAACAATGCACTTAAAGTTATAGGTATTTATAGCTTGTCAAAAGGAGGTATATCTTCTAGCGTAGTAGATAGTAGATATAAGGTTAATTCTATCTATTGCATTAAAGTCTATTTCTACCCACATTATATTAATTCACAATCATCCAAGCACAAATCTGAAACCAAGTAAATCTGATATGGATATTACAAGTAAATTAAAAACAGCATGTGAATTTTTAGAAATCAAATTACTTGACCATTTAATTATCAATAAAGAATCTTATTACAGTTTTGCTGATAAAGGACTACTATAAATATTAATCTTAAAATATTTACAATTTAAAATTAACAGAGAATTCTCTGATATATTCTATTGTTCTATAAGGAGCATATATGTAAAATATCTCAAAGCAAACGCAAAGGTGATCTTAATTCCCTGTAAATATCATACTTATTTGTATGATCTTTTACAAGATATAATATAATAGCCAAATTTTGAAAGGACTACTCTTCTATTAAGACAATATCTACTAGATCAGAAAGTTTTACTTCTAAGGCTTCTGATATTCTGTAAAGAGTAAATATGGTTGGATTAGTTCTTCCAGCTTCTATTCTTGAAATATTAGTAGTATCAATTTCACCATCAATTTTTCCTACTAACTCATCTTGAGTTAAACCCTTATTATTCCTTATTTCCTGTATTCTTTTACCTACAGATTTTAATAATTCTGACTTCTCCATACTTGACATATTTGGCAATATCAAAGGAATGAGTTAAGTTTGTTGAGTTTAATGCCATATATGGCAATTTTATTTTATGGATTTCCGTAAGGTATAAGGAATATTAAAAGATAAATTAACAAGCAAATAAACTCAAAAATGAGAAAGATTTTAATCGTACCCTTATTTATTCTTGTGTTATCAAGTTTAAATACTCTGTATGCACAATATATCAATATAGGTTCAACTAAACAGGAAGTAAAGAAAGTACAAGGTGAGCCTTTTAGTATAGAATCTTATGAGGAATTTGGAGAGGAGATTTGGAGATATGGAGAAACAGGCGTAGCTACCATTACTTTTAAGAATGGTAAGATAAAAAGCTTTATAAACCACGATGAAATATTAAGAATTGGAGATATTTCTAAAAAGCCTAAGAAAGAATTATCAAAGGAAGAATTCTGGAAAAAAGCTAACAGTAAAGAAAACTCTCATATTCCTAAAGCTCCTAATGCTTATGGAGAAGATAAATCTGGGCTTTATGGTGGTGCTTCTCAAAGTATAAAGACCTTTCCTAAAGAGTACGAGGAAATGGCGGAGGCTAATGGACTTAGTCCTTATGAAATGCCTGATGAGATAACTCTTCAAGAGATGCAGAAGGAATATGAAACTAAAAAAGCCATTAAATGGGGATTAATCAGTCTAGGAGTAATAGGATTTCTTTTCTTGATATTCAAACTTAAATCCAAAAAGAGATGAAAATTATTTTCGCTGACATAGATGGGGTGCTCAACAATGCTGAGTATTACAAGAATAAGAGCCTACATTCCCATCATAAAGAGAACTCCCACTTTGACCCAAGAAATGTTACTGCACTAAACAGAATCATAAGCAGTACTAATGCTAAGGTGGTTTTATCTTCTGCATGGAGACTTATCAGAAGTATAGAGGAAATTAATGAGCTATTTAAAGAAGTTAATCTGAATGTTGAGATAATCAGTGTTACAGAATCACTTCACTATAAAGAAACATTTGAATTAGCTCCGAGAGGTCTTGAAATTCTTAAATGGATTAGAGATTATCACAAAACTTTAAAAGGTGGTTTAGAAAACTATGTAATAATAGATGATGAAGATGATATACTTGATATCCAAGAGAAGCACTTCTTCCAAGTAGATGATAAAGTAGGGCTCACAGAAGCTAATGCAGATGAGATAATAGAATTTCTAAACTCTTATACAATATCTAAAACAGAACTTCCATAAATATTAAACTGACAAACATGAAAATCCTAATCTTTATTTTAGTTTTGCTATCTCCACTAACATTAAAAGCACAGTACACTTTTAATTCAACTCATTATCAATTAGATGGACAAGTATATAATACTTCTACTGAAATAGTTCTTGATTTAGGGAAGCCTCCTACTGTTTTTCACAATAATGGGCTAAGCATTCGCAACTATCCTTTGAAATTAAGAGATATAAAAGATAGTGAACAACCCTTTATTGTGACACTGGAGCCAGATATAACTCCAATAAACTATGATAACTCCATATTTAAAATCTATGGGTATCGTGGCTTTCAAATTTATTTCAAGGAAGGAAAAATAATAGGTGTTGTAGAAATAATTAAATCTTATAATTCAGAAAGGATTAAAATTATTAAGTACCAATAAACATTTTAAGCCACCTAATTCAGGTGGTTTTTTATTTACCAACTATGAAACCAAGAATACCATTTCGTATAGGTTACCAATATGATAACTGGGAGCTAAATCTCATGAGTATAGCAGACAGCATACCTGATAATGCTTATTGTAGTTATTTATGGGTAGGAAGTGAACTAAAGAAGTTTTTAAACTTTACACCTCATAGAACAGAATTAATATTCTATTGGGATATATTGGAAGTTGTAATATTGGAATTTGATAAGAAATCAGAACACTATTATAACAGAATAAATAAGGCTTTATCAGATAGGACAACAAAAGTAAACCTTGAAATCCTACCTGATGGCATGATTATACACAAGTTTATAACCAGAAAGGTAGTTTATTGGAATATCTATTTTCCTGCTAGTAGAGAAATTAGACTGATTTACTTCTCCACTACATTTCCATATTTGAGAATACTTATAGAGTAAAAAGGCATACTTTTAGGCATACTCACATTAAGAAAAAGATGTAAAGTATTAAATATCAACCTGTAAACTAAAAGAACTCGAATCCCTCAGGACCCACAGAAAGGTCTGAAGCCTTTAAAAAAACTTCAGGGTTCTTAGCTCAGTTGGTTCAGAGCATCTGGTTTACACCCAGAGGGTCAGGGGTTCGAATCCCTTAGGACCCACTTAAACTCCCTTTAATAGGGAGTTTTTTTTATGTCTATAGGTGAAGTATGCCTTTGTTTTTCCTAAAATAAAACCTAAAGTAGTCTACAGAAGTTCTCTTCTCAAAATTTCTCTTTAACCATACTAAAGGCATACATAAAGGTGTGAAATATTTTCTTGAGGTGTGCCTTCTAAACCTCCTATTCATCAACATTTTTAAATTATACACCAATGAACATTAATAAGATTAATATTCTATTATTGATTGCAAGAAGTAGAATAAATTCATTAGGTAAGTGTTCTATTAGATGATCAACTCTTTGCTCTTCTCCTAATTTGATATTAATCTGATTCGCATCCTTTATAGTACTCATCTCTTCGACTTTATTTTGCCCATTTCCTCTACAACTATTGTATAGTGCATTAGTCTCGTCATTATAAGTTGAGTGTACCATATGAGTGAATTCATGTCCGAAAACCGATGTAGGAATTTGTATATTTCTTACCATCTTTTTCAAATTCAATACCATATTCATCATTAAACCTTATTGCACCATAAGAGCCAAAACCTTTAAAGTCTGAGAAATTAGAATTAGGTACAATAACAAAAAAATTTAAGTATTTTTCTAATCATGCTACATTGTAAGCAAAACCACTCTAGATTGTTAGAGTGGTTTTAATTTGATAATTTCTAAATCGTACTCGATTTATCTATAAATGGCAATATATTGTTAACTTCCTTGCTACTGCTTTATTCTCAAAAATCTTAGCATCTTTATTTTGTGCATCTACTCAATAATCAATAGAAGTAAAATAATTTGAATGGATTTCATGTTATCTGTTAAACCAAATTACCATCTACCCGTGTCATAAAGAATACTTCCTCTACGCACCGAAAATTTTACTTTATAGTATAAATCAATATGAGGCATACCCATAACTAAATCCAAGTAAAATTTATTACAAGATTTATTGAAGCTAATTTCACCCATCTCAACAATAAAACCTCCTTTATCACGCTTAGGTTTTCCGTAATCTGGAAGATTTTTGTTATTCTTTATAAGTGAGAAATTAATGAAATTTTTAAAATAGTCCAAAACAGTAGCATCAAAAATGTACACAATATCATTATCAATATTATAATATAATTCCTCACTATTGGACAGATTTCTATAGTAATTTCCCAAGAATCTTAAATTAAAAAATTCTCCATTAGGGCTCTTTCCTATTTCAAACCTAACAAAAACTCGCTCTTTTGAAATAAGATTTTTCTCTTTCAATTGTTTTATGTAATAATTAACCAATTGAATCTCTTCCCTTAATCCATCATCTGTTACTAAAGATTGTAACTGCACATTTTGTGCTTTACTCATACAGTAAGGTAAAAAAATTACAAAAAAGATAATCTTTTTACTTAGGGGTGCGAATAAGTCTCTCATATAGTGTATTTCTTTCTTTATAGCCTCCAAAACCTCCAATTCTAATTCCATCTTTTTTATCTTCAAGTCCTTTTCCAAATTGATATAAAGTCCCAGGTGCAGATGCTGCTCCTGAATCTCCAACATAATAGATAAATCTTCTTGTTGTAGAGTTATGTGGTGCAATTTTATCACCAGTTTGATAGGGAGTTCCATCAGTATTAAATCTTGTATGTGCATCTGACGGGCCAGCTGTTCCCCTATGGGAATGAATATCTAAGAACATATCATTTACATAAGAGCCTAAAAATGGGGTACCCACAATTTTATTTGAGGTAGCAATAGCATTACTCCAATCGCTTCCAATAGCAGCAGACCATTCAACATCACTATTTAGTGATGCAAATTGAAAAATATTAATTGTATTTCTTAAGTCTTTTCCACTAGATTGGACTATTTGACTACTCTTCATATTCTGACTTTCCAATTTACTTATTATAGTAGAACTTTCTTTACTCTCTTTATCTAATCGGATAAAAGATTTACTGATTTTCCCACTCTTATCAACAGCATATAATCTATCATGAAGATTATTATCACTGCCATCATTTTTGTCTATTCTTTCCACTTTTCCATTCCGTCCAAGTTTATAATCTGTAAGTGGCGACCTTCCATCCGGATCAGTATAAATAATCGGATTATCAAGCGTATAATTATACGGTGACCAGCTCGGATACTTTTCAGCCAGCGGATCCACTCCATACCAAATACTTAGCCTAGGATTATAATATCTCGCTCCATAATAGTAAAGACCTGTTTCACTGTCTAATTCTTTTGCATTAAACTTATATGGGTTATCGTACAATCCGGTTTGCTGTTCCAACATTGTTTCTCCAAAAGGTAAATTTATGAAAAATTGTGTACTTTCTGAAGTTTGGTCTGTAACAAATGTAGCTGTTCCCAAATGATCCCCATGCAGATAATATAAACCAGGTTGTCCATAAGTGGAAAACACAGAAGCTAAGTCTAAAGATACTTTACTTTCAATACCGGCTTTTTCCAAATAGGTTTTGAAATCTGCTGCCACATCAGGATTACTTTTATTCCCACTAGGAGACTGTGTCCTTACAGTAGATGACTGCACAAAAATATCTGCGCCATCTAATACCCTGCTTGCAAAACGGGTAGATCCTGTAAAATAATTTTTGGTATACTGTCCATTGGAGTTTACCACCACATAAGAATTAGGATAAATTTTATACTCATTGATATAAAAACTTCCTGTATCCAAAATTGCTCCGTTTTGGTAAAGAGTGGCCGGTACTTCCAGTCTGTACTTAATTGTTCTTTCTCCTTTATCATCATAGACATTATACTGGTAAAACCCGGAATGATCATCATAAAAAGCCTTCATTCTGTCCTGTTCATCCCAAAACATGGATTTATCACCACTATCGGTATGATGTATGGTTGGATTTCCGTTATAATCA
The DNA here is from genome assembly GCA_023426625.1 of Bacteroidota bacterium. Lineage (GTDB taxonomy): Bacteria > Bacteroidota > Bacteroidia > Flavobacteriales > Weeksellaceae > Chryseobacterium. Next base: position 11,119 of record JAFAAJ010000056.1, on the reverse strand, counting down.
TATTCAAAGGTCTGAACATTACCTGTTGACTGATCTATAATTTCCATTACCTTATGATCCTGTCCGCTGTAATTATAGTTATTCTCATAGCTGTTTTCAGAAACTACCTGCTGGTCGTTTTCATGATATTGTATTTTACGTGCTATACTTCCAGAGTCATTATAATACATTTCAAGCTTAAATGAAGAAGGCACGTTCATGGTAACCGGAATAGGCTGATTCTCTCCATCTACTAATATTTTAGTAGTGTCAGTACCTATAAGCCTGTTGAGGGTATCGTACATAAAGTTGAACTCATACATTCCTCCAAGGCCGTTTCCTAATTGCTGAGCTGTATTTCTTATTTGGGTAATGTTAGAAAAACCGTCATATTCATAAGTATTATTAAGAAGATAATCATTAGAAGCATTCTGTAATCCGTGGTATATCAGCTTTCTTGATGGTCCATAACTATACCATTGCTTAGTCCCATTTCCATTCTGAATTCCTGTTTTTTGTTCATAAAGGTCATACTGGATATTATGTATATACACTTCGCCATTATTATTATTCACTGATTTTAAATTTCCTCCACGATCATAATGGTATAAAACAATTTCCCCATCCGGATAATCCATACGTTTTAGACGATTCCAGCTATCATAGTTAAAATAAGTTTTAAAGTACATATCCGGAATTTGATATCCATAAACAAACCTCTCCTCTAGAATTACCTCACCCATTCTGCCATACTGATAATTTGTATGCCCCGTTCCATCATATTTTGCTATAAGCTTTCCGGAATTATTTCCAACATTATAATTACCATATTCATACAAAACATTATTTGGATTAGGTCCAGAAGACACATCCGGTAATCTTATTTCTTTAAGCCTGTTCTGCTCATAAATATATTTTATAAACGGATTTCCTGTAGAGTTGTTCATTAAATTGGCAGTTGTAAATTTTATAAGATTCCCTGCCATATCATACTCATAATCTGTTTGTCCTTTGTCCGGGTGTATTTGTTGGATACGTCTTCCTGCCAAATCATACGAATAATTGGTAACAAACCCTTCCGGATCATAAACATTCACCAATTCTCCAATCGTATTGTATTCAAAATTTGTAGTAATTGCCTGTGTGTCGAGATAATTATTTTTCCTTATAATTTTCCCTTCTGCGTTAGCATAAGATTCCGACTTTTCATTCAATAATGTTGTTGTTGTTTTCAGGAAGCCACTTTCAATCGTATAACTCGTTTCTGTTGTATGTCCGTCCTCATCTGTAAAAGCGATGATCCTATCTCTACTGTCATATGTTGTCAAAGTAAAGGGTACTTGTCCCCCAATAGAATTTAGGTTTTGGAAACTCGTAGGTTCATCTATTGGATGAAACTGTTGGATTGCTCTTCCCAAACGGTCATATATTGTTCTGCCGGATACAGATCTTCTTTCCGTGCCATTAAGCTCAATATCTTTTTTTACCTGAACCACTCTTCCAAGAAAGTCCGCATATGTATCCGTCATAATAGTGTTATTACTCCCCGCATATTCCGGATCATAATTAGAAGTAGATGCCCTGTATATTTTAACAGTTGCGTCATTATTCGGTATTCCTGCATGATCTGTCCAGTAACGGTAGGATACTGTTGGGACAGTGGAACCACTTGCAATCTCATTTGGTCCCATAATAGATTTCACTCTTCCAAAACCATCATAATAATATACCATCGCATTCCCTCCTGTATCAACGGTTCTTGTGACCACATCAAAAAAAGGATTATAAATAGCTGAAGAAGCCAATTGGAAGCTATCCTCCACTCGTATTAGGTATTTTCCTGTTTCTAAATCATCATAAGTATACGTCAATGAATATCTTTGTAAAGCCTCATTAGGAGGATATATAACCTTCTTAACATTTCCTTGGGCATTATACTCTATATCAGTAACAATATCCGCACTTCCGTTAAATATCGCATAGGTTCCAACATCTCCTGTATTAGGATTAATATTATATGCTCTTCTTCTTCTTAGTAAAACCGATGAGGAAGTTCCCTCATATACTTCAACAAGAACAGGAACACCAATGATATTATTATTAAAAGACTGATAAGTAATATTTGAATTATATGAAACTGAAGGACTTATATACTCATATTTCTTGATCATCCCTTTTGGGGCATATGAGAACTTTTCTTCTACCGTGATATCTCCTCCTGTTTCATATACTTTTTTTATTTTTTTATCCAGTAGGGCTATTGCCATTCTTCTTCCTTCTTTGCCTCCGGAATCATAATCAAAAGACAAATCGGTATTGAAGTCTATTTCTGTAATATTGTTTTTAAATTTTCGTAGTTTATAGAAATAATCGACCATTGAAATATTATTTCCACCTCCGTCTCTAACAATATTTTTTTTGATTAACCCATTTAATAAATAAGTATTATTAAAATAAATGTCTGTAGATGTTCTTTCAACACCATTATTATTAATAAACTCTTTGGTTACAGTTTCAAAACCAAAATCCTCTCTCTCCCTTCTATCATACTTTCTATTACTAAAAGAATATCTTGTTTCCATACTGATTCCCTGTTCTTTTGTATAGTTCTGAGAGAAAACATTCGGTTCCACTACATTCACCTTTTTCACAACCAGCTTTGCATGTGGACTTTCGTAATTCGCTCTTGCGAATTCGTAATCTATTATATATTTTCCTTTTGAAATAGTATTTGTAACGGATCTAAGCTTATTTGTTCTTCCTACTAACGAGTAATTAACATTAAATCCATTATCAGTGTCTTCCACTAAATCTACAAATCCGTCTCCGTTCATATCCTTAAATGCCTTTTTGGTATCAGAGACATTTAATCCTAGGTTTGCGGTAGCACCAAGTCCTGCTTTAATATATAAAATAAGAATTGGAAAAATCGGAACAATAGTAATAGGTCCAATATTTAAAAAGAAACTTCCCCCAAAAGATATTGAACTATTATAGGATCTTGTTTCATCAGTAAAATCTAAATTCCCGGTTGCTTTAACCAGCGGTACCGCACTGGCAAACTTACTTCCTAAATTATATTTAACTGCCGTTGAATTATTTGAACCATTTTGGTCATAAACTTCCAAAATATCAATCAGACCATCTCCGTTAACATCTTCAAAAACCGTATCCGCTGTGCCCAAAGAAGCTGATGCCCCCGCATTTGCCGTAATTCCGAAGCCAAAGTTACTTAAAGAACTTAAAGCAACAGAGCTTCCTAAACTCCCCCCAATACCAATACTTGCACTTCCTTTAGGATGGGATCTATATGGGATAAGATTTTCATATTGTCTTTCTGATTCAAAACTTTTACCTTTATTTAACTCATACTTCATAATTAAAGTTTGCGGATCTTGCTTTATTCTATCCGGTAGCCCATCACCATTAATGTCCATAATAAACTCTTTTCCGTAATCCGTAGAATCAAAATACTGATTTATCCCCGCACTTGCCGTTGCGCCTGCGGACCACGGCATACTATTATCTGGTGTTGTAGAAGTTCCTGATGAGCCATTAACCTCTATTCTTCCTGATACGGAAAAAACATTTGAAGAAAACCCGAGAGAATTCATCTTTAAATAACTATGAGTTTGAGATGGATATCTTTCCACAGATAATTCCTGGATATCCTCCAAGCTTCCCAAAGAATTGGTAGCCTGTATAGATTTTCGATAAAGTAAGTCCGGATAACCATCCCCATTCATATCTGTAAAAGTCTGTAATTCAACACTTCCAAATTGCGTTGGCTGGGTTATTGAATTTCCGGCGCTTCCCATTCCTGCGTTCAGTCCTTCCGTTATGTTTTGTGAACTACTTTTCTGTATTTTATTAATCGCCTTCATCGTAGTATCCAAAGAAATCTGTGGGGAAACCAATGTTGTAGGCACTATCACTGGAAGACTTGGAATCGGATTTGAGAAGTAATTTGTATTATCATCATTTTTAAATGTGTAAGCCATTGAGTTTTGCTCAGGTCCAATCCCCACCCATTTACTTGCGTAGTCCCTTCCATTTCTTTCCACAAGAGGCTTCATTGGAGATACATTACTTGAAATTGTATTATTACTAGCATTTGGATTACTGTCACTATTTAAAATACATGCTGCCAAATCAGCATTACTAGTAATTCCCTGACATAATGGATAAATGGACTGGGTTGAAGCATTTGATGAAAAAGCTTGGTGAGGAATAGGCATGTAAAATGTATAATTTGACAAATTTCCCAGATTTAAAATAAATTGACCCCAATTCTTGGAAATTGCTGTTTTTGTATTATACATACCGGTATTAACAGCTGTTGCAAAAGTATTACCATACCAGTTAGAACCGTCATAATAGATATTAAAGGGTTTTCCCTGAAAATATTGTGAATACTTATTATATAAGTCATAATCTCCACCCGTTTTACAATATACCTGTATTGTTATTACATCTAAATTAGACATAGCATCCGGGGCTCCAAAATAAAAATTAATAGGAGAAATTCCCACAATGTCCTGCCCTGATGGTATGTCTGTTTCTTTAATATATGAATCCGAATGAGAAACAATTACCATTCTTTTAGCTAAAGTTTGATTTCCTTTCCTGATTACATAATAAAATGTTCCGGTACCTAAGCTGGAGAAATTAGTAATGTTTTTATTAATTTCTACTCCAAAATTATGATTTCCAGAAAGAGAAGTCTGATTAGGAATAGTATTAATATTCAATTTTGATTTTAACTGTGTAACTGCAAAAGAGGGATATTCCGGAACAGCACTGTAAGAAAGGTTTATTTGCGGATTTGTAGGAGCGTAATTAACTAAAATCTTACCATTCCAGTTAGAAGCTAAGAAATCCGTATGAGAGTCAGATTCTACAATGAATCTTAAGTAAACAGGATTATTAGGATATACATTGAATGACAAGGATTCAGCTGAAGTAGAAAAACTACCACCTGGCGTGTATACTTGTGACAATATCTGGGTAATCACTCCTGTATTTTTGTCCTCGGTTACAACTTTAAATGTGAAGCTGTCAGTTATACTAGAAAAATAAATTGAAGGAATCTGAACAGTTACTGGTCCTTCTACATCCAAATAAATAGGAGAAGACAGATTATTTAAAAAGAAATTATCACTATAACTTCCATTATTCAGATAAAATGAATCTTGAGAAAGATCGTCTGAATTTGGAATTTCAGCTCCTGTAACAGGATCAACATATGTTATAATCGGATCTGATTCAATAGTCACACTCTCGGATGTATTTTTATGTAACCTCACATATATTTTATCCCCACTTCTTACAAATAATCTGTTAGAGTTATTAATTCCTCCTGAAAAGTCAGGGATACTTTCCATTTGTGTCAAATAATCATTATACTTGGTTATAAGGACATGCTGAGCACCTCCCCCTGCTTGTAAACCATTTAGATATATCCTCCCATTTACAGAATAACTATTAGCGGGATCAAGTATCTCTACAGAATAATAAAATTTTTGGGTTGGGTCATTTGGTGTCCCCGACACAGAAATCAAATCTTTAAACTTTACATAGCCGTCTTTAGGAGCAATCCATACTTTTACAACATCTGTGATCAGGCTATAATTTTCTTCAGGGATCACATATCCTTCTGCATTTAAAATTGGAGGTTGTGGTTGTACCGGTTTCAATTTGAGCACCATATTCTCTGTATATTCAGAATGTTCTGTCATTTCAGAGATTTTAGAATCCTTATTAAACTTATTAAACCATACTCTACCATCATTTACAATGTCTACCAATCCATCAGCATTAGCATCTATTAAGTATGCACTCGTAATACCTGAAGATTTCGTATTTATATGGGATTTACTATAAACTACAGCTCCCATATCCCAGCCAGAACTGAATGTACTTGTTTTGGTAAAAGAAAACTCACCTCCATAATTTTGGATCGGCTGAGAGGATAAAAAACTTAAATTCCCTTGTGTATCTAGGCTTCCTGCTCTAAAAAATAATCCTGTATCAGGCACCCTATATATCATATCCTGTATTCCGTCTCCATTAAAGTCTATAAGCTGTTGTGCGTTTTTGGCTTCTGCATCTGAAGAAGAAAAAGGAAACCCAAACATTAAATGACCAAAAGGGTCATTATTAGGAGTAAAAAAATTTAACCCTGCTGCTGGTCTTATATTAAGACCTTTTTCAGATGAAATATTGCCGTTTATTTTTGAAGGCTTAACAAGACCTCTTATAAGACTAGAATATGCATATCTATCATTTTCAACCTGAATATGCGTATCAGGCCCGAATAATCTTATATTCCCTTGGTTATCTTTCACATCATCATAATATTCAAAGGCATAACTATCTGTGATTTCATTACACTCAGTTGTATCAATCCCCCCATTGGACCCGCCACCGCCTCCACTTCCGTTATCTATAGGAGGATTCTCGCTATCTTTGTTCATAACAGTGGTAGAACAAGGATTATAAGGAACAATATATAATTTAGATAAAAGAGTTTTAGAAAACTCTCCATTGATATAATCAAACTTATATATTCTGATTTTTTCATTTTTATACTTTACCTCAATATCTTTCAATAAATAAGGTTCTACTCTTTTAATTCCCTGTTTAGCATTAATACTTATATCTTTCCGAGTAATACTTGTCTCTTTATTAAAATTTACGGTATATTCTTTTGCTTTCCCATAAGCTATTTTTTTTATCTGAAAAAACAATCCTCCCGAAACACTTGCCTGCCCTTGTGATACTGCCTCATTATAATAAGTGTATTCCATTGTGTTCCCATGTGGATCTTCTACTAAACGTAAAGCCCAATGAGCAATACCTCCATCGCTATATATTACAGAATCAGGTGTACCTCCATAGTAGCTTTTAGTTCCATCAGTAGAAGTTACTTTCCAAGTATAATTACCCGGTGAAGTTCCAATTCTTTCAATTAGAGTAAAATCATGATTTTTTCTCATATAGAATTGTTTTATTCCATTAGATAAATAAGAACTTCTAAGTTGTTTTCCCGTTGTAATAGCAGGATTACTCTCACTTACATCATTATGTCTATGAGGTAAATATCCAGTGGGATATACTAACATTTCTCCATCTAATGAATATAATTCCGTTTCCTTTTCTGATTCAAAGACAGGCACTCCCCATCTTGTATCTACAGATATAGCAGATATTCCATTAATATTCCATCCATCACCCATCCAACCATTTCCACCACCACTATTATAACTTATTGAGACAGATGGTTGAAGACCTCCAATCCCACTCGGCACACGAATAGGATAATTTAGATTAGCATCTCCCTTTTGATTAGCTGTAGGTACTTCCATCAACTGAAGCCCTGCTGTAGGATCTCCAGCCTTTAATCCACTAATGCTTGTTGGAGCGAATGCATTGGTCTGAGGAGATTCAGGAACAGATATAATTCCATTGATGTAATCATTATCTCCATCACTTTCCACTGTTACTGTCTTGTTTTTAGTATCTACAACGGCTGATTTATCAACAATCCATTGTTTTTTAGCATAATCAAAATAAAAAGCTTTATTTTCTTTTGGAGAAATCAATCCTAACCGCTTTTCATCATAAGGTATCGTTAGTTTTATCTTTTTCTTAAGCGTTCCGGAAAGAATAGACAACCTGAATGCAGAATTATTTAAAGTAACATTTTTAAGGCCATTTGACGTTGCCGGATAGTCTTTTGATCTCAATTTCAAAACTTCTAAATAAGCTGATTCTGAAGTTTCTTTTTCTACTTTAATATTAGTTCCTTCATAATCTATATTGAGATCTATTTCATTTGAAACCGTAATACCTCTTGGGACAAAATAATTATTATTACCTTGGATCTTATATGCATTTGTTTTATTGGGGATCTTATAATTGTTTGTAATACCATTGAATGTCACAGAAAACATTCCTAAAGACAGATCTTCCTTCGAAAGAGAAATTACTTTTTCAAATTCCCCATTTTTAATTGCAACACTCTCATTATTAATTTTAAAATCCTGTGTACGAACACCGCTTCCTTTCACATACAATTGATCATTAGAGAGGAGGGAATTTACGATCAGATTGTCTGATCTTTTATTTTTATCAAAAATAATTTTTAAGTTCTTTATTTTATATTTTACTCCCTCAGCTGGTGATGTAAATAAGATTGTATTAAGTCCATTCTTAATTATATCTCCCTTTAATTTTTCTCTTTGATGAGACCATTCCGTACTCGGAACTATTACATCCCCTCCAATCGCAATATTGTGATTGATAGATCTGGAAACTGATTGGTGCGAAGCAAGACCAAAAAGATCATATTCCAGATAAACACTTGTATTTTCTTTATCTATAGACGGAATATCAACTGTGAAAAAGTTATCAAACACTTTATCTTCTTCTTTTTCTGTAAATGTTCCAATAGTCCCTTCTTTCTCTCTTGATAAGAAAGAACTTACATAAACGGAGTTGTTATCAAGCAAAATTTCTTTTTCGCTTTCTAAAAATATTTTTCCGTTCGAGACAGCACCTGTAACAGAATTACTTTTGGCAGATAAATGAGTCTGTTTTTTACTTGAATTTGTAACATCAATAACTCCATTTTTATGCGTCCATTTACTTATTAAATCTTTTTTGAATTCTCTTACTTTTTGCCTATCTTCTTTTGTAAAACTTGCAAAAACAAACATACAAGCAAAGAAACATACCTGCAAAAGTGACTTCTTTGTAACAGGAAGGCGGTTACCGTTTATCTTCATGATTAATTTTAGTCTACAATTAGTTTAAAAGTTTTTATTATTTTTCCATTTTGTGTAAGAGTGATCAGATATGAACTCTGGCTCGGTAAACTATTCATATAAGACTTTGAATTCTTACTGATCTTATCTAGTGCGATCAATCTGCCTCCAGCATCATAAATAGAGACAATTAAATTTTCCATTGGAGGGAAAACAAGAGTAAAGTTCTGTCCTTTTTTAACGGGGTTGGGATATAGTGCTATTTGATTCAAGTCCATTGAAAGGGCCCCCTGGTCATAAGATGCCCCCGAAGTAGGATCTTTTTTGATATTTTCTCCTCTAGGGTCTTTTGAAGGACTGACTGCAAAAGTAAAATATGAACTACTTTCTCTATCAAAAGCATCTATAAATTCGACCTTATTAAAAATAATATAATTTTCTTTTTCTATGCCTTGTATTTTTCTGATTTCACCATTCCTATTTTTTAGAAGAATCCAATAGATCAAATGAAGAGATCTTGGGTTAATTATTTCTTTATTGATTCTTACCTGATAATTATACTTAGAAATCTTCTCTCCTATAAAATTGATCTTCCAGTTTCTTTCTATGACATCAAAGTTTTCCTCATGCTTTAATGACATATTTTTGTTATCATCAGACCATATAGCAAAGTTTGCATTCTCTATAATTTCTCCATTATCATTATTTGTTCTTTTAATATCATTGATTCCAATTGCTAAAAACAAATCTTCCTGATTAGTCGATTGTTTTTGATACAATTCATTCCCGTCATCCCTGCCTAAGCCTGTAGGTCTATAGATAAAGTCTTTATTTTTATCTGGGTCCCATATAACTGTGCCACTGCTGGCATAATACTTCCCTTTTTCTAAGGAAATACCATATTTAATTGACAAATAAGAGTGGATTTTATTTATATCAAGAACTTTTGCTTTTTTAGGAATAAAAATCATTTCATAAAGATGCCTATCTTCTAATCTTATTTTAAGGCTGTCCTTATTTATCTTTAAATTTGAAGTTCCTAAATATGAAAAAATACTAGGTTTTCTTCTTATTTGTACCTCGGTTTCACCTTTCTTATAATTATTATTGCTAAGTGAAATATTCTTATCTGCATCTTCCCATATTAGCACATCTTCTTTTGCCATATGAACTAAGCTGAGAGTATGATTTTTATTTTTACTATACTTAATATATTTTTTGATAAACCTATCCTTAATACTACAATGAAAGTTTAAAAGATTCTCATCTTTACATTTCATTACTTCACGTGATGTAGAATTGGGTTTCTCCCAAATTTGAATTTCAGAGTTTACTAGTTGAGAGGAAGCAGAAAATGAACACGATAAAAAAAACATCGTGAAAATTCTAAGATGGTACTTATGATGCATATAATATTAATTTACAATAATATTTCATTATGTGGTGTAATAAACAAAGTAAAAACAATTAAAAAAACTGATTTTGTTTATGGTATATAAAATTAAATTCCTAATATAACACAAAACCGTGAAAAAAAATTATTATGAAAAAAATTTTATCATATCATTAATTTAAAAATACATTTATGTGTCTGCTCATTAAAAAAAGTTTTTTTTAATGAGTTATAGCATTACTAAAGAAAATTTCACTGCAGATATACCTTCCGAATTAATAGAAAATTGCTCTTTTTTATTACAAAAGGTGACAAAAGATGAATTCAAGCTATTTAGCTTCAAACATTCAAGAATTAAAAACTTGCTTTGTTTAGTCTTGTTAAACTTTACCAAAGTTTATCATTTTCATTTGTTAGCATAATACAATACTTTTGAACCTTTCAGGAGAATTTTACTGATTTGAACTTTCTATTTATTAATGTACATTTCAAGTTCTTTTAAAAAATCTGTTTCCTGCGGTGTTGCCAAATTGGGATTCAATATATTAAAATCCTTATCTACCAAAATATATCGGGGAAGCTGGTTCAGACCGATCTTAGTGATTATAGCCTTATTATTTTGTGTTTCAGCAAATAAATAGGAATTTGAGAGATTGAAATCATGTGATTTTTTACTCCATTTTTCTCTATCCTTTGTTCTGTCCATACTGATGTATATTATTTCCAGATTCGCAGGCAAATCCATATTGTGTATAGCTTCTATATTTTGAAGACACGGCACACACCATGTAGCCCAAAAATCCAATAAATAATATGGGGATTTGCGGTCAATAATACTTTCGAGTTTCACAACTCTACTTTCCTTATGCAGATCAAATGATAGAATGTCATCCCTATTGGACTTTATTTCTTTCTCGTTGCCTAAAAGCTTGTCATGTGTTTTCTTATTTTTTTTGTTATGTTCTGTATTCTTTTTAAA
>JAFAAJ010000256.1 GCA_023426625.1 Bacteroidota bacterium | reverse complement strand
TATTGGAAGAATGAAGATTGAGAGATTGAGAAACAAGGAAAAGTATTAAGGCATTAATTAATGTCAAAAGTAAAAAGGAAACAAAGAAGTCTAAGGAAGCATGAGAAGCTTTAACGGATATTAAACATATGGCAAAGGATAGCATCAAACACAAAAACATTAAGCTTTAGCGTGTCATAATAAAATAGCCTCGCTTTTATGCAAGGCTAGATTTATTGAAGAAGATAATCTTAGTTATACCTGAATGACCCCTAAGTTAAATTTCTCGGTAATAGGAGCATGATTAGCAGCTTCAATTCCCATGGAAATCCATTTTCTGGTATCTACAGGATTGATGATAGCATCTGTCCATAATCTTGCTGCAGCATAAGTTGCTTCTGTCTGTTTTTGATATCTTTTAGAGATCGTATCTAAAATTTCCTGATGTTCTTCCTCAGAAATTTCCTTTCCTTGTTTTTTCAATGTGGATTCCTGAATCTGAGCTAATACTTTTGCTGCCTGAGCTCCTCCCATTACTGCTAAATCAGCCCAAGGCCAAGCAACGATCAATCTAGGGTCATAGGCTTTTCCACACATTGCATAATTACCTGCTCCATAAGAATTACCCGTAATGATCGTAAATTTAGGAACTACAGAATTAGAAACGGCATTCACCATTTTTGCTCCATCTTTAATAATTCCACCATGTTCTGATTTTGAACCTACCATAAAGCCGGTAACGTCCTGTAAGAAGACCAAAGGAATTTTTCTCTGATTACAGTTGGCAATAAATCTTGTTGCTTTATCTGCAGAATCTGAATAAATAACTCCTCCGAACTGCATTTCTCCTTTTCCGCTTTTTACTAATTTTCTTTGGTTGGCTACAATTCCTACAGACCAGCCATCGATTCTGGCAGTTGCACAAACGATGCTCTTCCCGTAATCAGGTTTATATTCTTCATATTCGGAATTATCTACCAAACATTTTATAATCTCATAAGTGTCATATTGTTCTGCTCTGGAAACAGGAATAATACCGAAAATATTATCAGGATTTTCTTTGGGAGGAAAGCTATCAATTCTGTCAAAGCCTGCTTTTTCTGTGCTTCCGATGGATTTCATGATATTTTTGATTCTATCTAAAGCATCTTTATCATCTTTAGCTTTATAATCCGTAACACCGGAAATTGAACAGTGCGTTGTAGCTCCTCCTAATGTTTCATTATCGATGCTTTCTCCAATGGCAGCTTTTACCAGGTAGCTTCCGGCTAAGAAAATAGAACCTGTTTTATCTACAATCATCGCTTCATCACTCATGATAGGTAGATAAGCTCCTCCGGCAACACAACTTCCCATTACAGCAGAGATCTGAATGATTCCCATAGAACTCATTTTAGCATTATTTCTGAAAATTCTACCGAAATGCTCTTTATCAGGGAAAATTTCATCCTGCATAGGAAGATAAACTCCGGCAGAATCTACTAAATAAATGATCGGAAGTTTGTTTTCCATGGCGATTTCCTGAGCTCTCAGATTTTTCTTTCCTGTGATCGGAAACCATGCTCCGGCTTTTACAGAAGCATCATTGGCTACAACGATACATTGTCTTCCGGAAACGTATCCAATAACCACCACAACACCTCCGCTTGGACAGCCTCCATGTTCCGGATACATTTCATAGCCTGCGAATGCACCAATTTCTATGGAATCAGAATCTTTATCAAGAAGATAATCAATCCTCTCTCTTGCTGTCATTTTACCTTCTTCACGAAGCTTTTGTAGCCTCTTTTCTCCACCTCCTTTCTTGATCTCGGCAAGTAAGCGATTTATTTCTGATAATTTTAATCTGTTTTGATCTTCTCGTTTGTTGAATTCAATGTCCATAAAACTTCAATTTTTTCCGCCTAAAGATACTATTTTTAAAAGGATTTTTAAATGAAATAAAACGAGTGTTTAATATATTGGTTCTCAGAAATTTGTGAAATTTTTAACAAAAAAATATTTTTATGTGATTGAGATTTTTTCTAACTTTACAGTAGAGTAATAGGGATAGTATTCTCTATGTAAATACTCTAAGTTCCTAGTTTATTTTTTTAATAGTTTATTATTTGAAGGCCCTGAAAGTTGAATAAATTTTCAGGGTTTTTTATGGACGAAAATTAAGTGTTGTTTGGCGAAATTTTAATTTTGTTTTTTATAAAGTATTTGTGAAAGCTATTTGTAAATTTGCGTTCACCATTCAAGAGTTAAGAGTATGCATAAATTAGCGTTATTCAGATTGCATTTAATTGTTTTTTTGTGGGGATTCACTGCAATTTTGGGTAAGCTTATCCATGCTAATGCCCAGATCCTTGTCTTTTACAGAATGTTATTCGCTGCTGTTTTCTTATTTATTTTTATCAGAATTTATAAAAAAGAGAGCATTAAGGTCTCCAAAAAGATATTTTTTCAGTTAGCTGCGATTGGATTTGCCATGGCGCTGCACTGGTACTGTTTTTTTTATTCCATTAAAGTTTCAAATGTATCTATAGCTCTCAGTTGCCTGTCGTTATCCACACTTTTTGCTTCTAT
>JAFAAJ010000185.1 GCA_023426625.1 Bacteroidota bacterium | reverse complement strand
GAATTACCGTTTTTATCTTTCGGATCTCACGAAAAATTTTGAGAAGATCTCTAAAAAATTCTTTGGCAAAACCATCGATCTGGAATTAAAAGTATTATAAAAGTAAAGCTGCTGCAATTGGCAGCTTTGTTTATTTTTAAAATGTAAAGAATAACTTTTCGTTGAAATCTTAAGCAAAAAAAATCAGGAAAAACTTTCTGATTATTCTATTTCTGTATTCTCTTCCTTATTCGGTTCAAAAAAACTGAAACTTACATTTCCGTATTTTCTGGTATCGATTAAATTCGGATGAGATAATTTTAGTCTGCTTTGATGCTCAAGGATGAAAACTCCGTTGGTTTTCAGATATTTGTTATTCAAAACTAAAGATATCATTTCCTGATACTTCTTTTCTTCAGTCTCAAAAGGAGCATCTGCAAAAACGATCTCAAATGATTTTTTATTTCTGAACTTTTTCAGCCAGTCAAAAACATCTCCTCTCTGAACATTGATCTGCAATGCCATATCAAGATCAGAAGCTGTGGAATTAATGAATGCAGTATGTTTAGGGTTCATTTCTACAGAAGTAACGTCCTGACAACCTCTTGAGGCAAATTCTAAGGAAATAGAGCCAATACCTGCAAATAAATCCAATACGGAGATAGACTGCATATCGTACTTATTCTCCAAAATACTGAACAAGGCTTCTTTTGCAAAATCCGTTGTTGGTCTTACATCAAAATTTTTAGGAGCCGCTATTTTCTTAGCTTTCCATTTACCGGAGATTATTCTGTACATTATTTTTTTAGGTTTAAGTAAAAGATGAAATTAGAAAAAATTGAGTTATTTCCAATTCTTCCTTAATTCAAAATGAAATTCTTTTTCGGAACGTTATCATATACGATCTTTAAATTCTTCACGAATTTTTGCAGCTCGGAGATGAACGTTTCATTTTCTGTAGTTTCTCCGTACGCATAAAAATGGGTGTCGTTGATCCCGAAACCTATTTTGCTTAAGGTAAACATGACAAAATAAAGGAAATCCACTTCCGAATTAACGTCCAGATTATTATATAAAATTATTTTTTTGTTGTCGATAGCAAAAAACTCACACTGATTATGGTACAGGTTGATGTGAATTTCCTTACCGTGCCTATTATTGATGGCATTCAAAAACTTTTCCCCTGAAAAATTAAATCTTACCGGAACAGCCAGTTCTTTAATTTTTTTATAAAAGTCTTTTGGAAAAGTATAGTAAAACTGAACCTTGAATTTCTTATTCACAGAAAGCATAAGTTCCTCATTTTCCTTATCCACAGGAGCATTAAAGGCGATCAGATCATATCCAGTTTCATGCTCGGAAAAACCTTCAGGCATTAAGGTGAAATGATTGAACGCTGAAAGCACGGAGATTTCATCAAACCTTTGTTTGGTTAAAACTTCATCCAGTTTTTCAGCAATGATGTTTTCCGGAGTTTCTTCTGTAACGAAATAAGATTTTTCTTCCAAAACATTCTTGTTTTTGGAGATTTGGTAAATTAATCCGTCTTTGGTAAAAAGTAAATTAAGTACGTTCATATTTCAATTGCTGCAAATTTAGTGAAATTCTACCATTACCGCACCCGATTGATGGTAAAGTATCTCTTTATTGTAAAAATCGAGGCGGGTTTGGCTTTCCAAAGTGTCCCATACGAGTTTTTGAAGAACGCCGTCACCGATTCCATGTACGATCTCCAGTCTTTTAAGATTGTTTTTCCTACAAAACTCCAGAACTTCCAGAAGCTTTTCTTTTTGGATAAAAAGCCTTTCAAAACTATCGTAATCATTAGGATTTTTAACCAGATTATGGAAATGAAGATCCAAAACCAGATGGTTTTTCTGATGTTTTTTGGAGAGGTTTTTTTTAGGCTCCGGCTTTTTCACGATTTTAATATCTTCGTACAAAGAAGAGTTTTTCGGAACCAGTTTTTCTTTTGAATATTGGTAAGTAAAACCGAATTCATCTTTAAAAACCACCATATCTCCATGGACAGAAGTGATCACTCCGCCTAAATCTTCATCCACCACCGAAACTTTATCACCGATCTTCATATAATACACTGAATTCAATGCAAAATTAACCTATTTTGGTCCCAGTTCAATAATTTCCAGATCCTTTATTTCTTCTCCGTCTATTACAAACCTCATCATTGTCCGCATTTTATGCCATCCTTGCTTTCCGCAGGCTCCGGGATTCAGATGCAAAAGATTGTTTTTATCATCAAACATGGCTTTCAGAATATGGGAATGCCCAGAAATAAATAATTTAGGTGCTTTTTCTGTGATCTCTTTCTTTGCCAGAGGTGTATACTTTCCGGGATATCCGCCGATATGGATCATCAGAACTTCCAGATTTTCGCAGGAAAATCTGTTCACTTCCGGAAATTCAGCACGGATCTTTGCATTGTCGATATTTCCGTATACTCCTTGTAAAGGTTTTATTTTTTCGAGCTGTTCAATGACCTCCATGCTCCCAAAATCTCCGCAATGCCACACTTCATCTGCTTGTCGGGCGTATTCTAGAATTCTGTCATCAATATAAGAATGAGAGTCGGAGAGAAGAAGGATTTTGGTCATTATCTTAATGATTCTTGAAATTGCTTCAAATATACTGAAATAATAGTTTGAGCAATTTCTTATCTTCGCAAAAACCTTAAACAATGAAGCAGAAACTATCATTATTCTTTATTCTTTTCTCCTTGATCAATTTCGCGCAGGTAGAAGAAAAAAAACTGGACGAGCTGATCCAGAATACCCTTAAAACTTTTGATGTTCCCGGAATGTCTGTTGGAGTCATCAAAGACGGCAAAGTGATCTATTCAAAAGGTTTCGGAGTGCGCTCGTTAACGACAAAACAGCCAATGGATGAAAATACCCTTGTCGGAATCGCCTCCAATTCCAAAGGTTTTACCTGTACGGCACTTGCTATTTTGGCAGATGAAGGAAAATTGAGTTGGGACGATAAAGTTTCCAAATATATTCCGGAATTCCAGATGTATGATCCGTATGTTTCTCAGCACATTACGGTTAAAGATTTAGTGACTCACAGAGCCGGATTAGGTTTGGGACAGGGAGATCTGATGTTTTTTCCGGAAGGAGGAAGTTTAACAGTCAATGATATCGTTCATAACGTAAGATATTTAAAGCCTGAAAATCCTTTCAGAACAACTTTGGATTATAATAATGTGATGTTCATTGTAGCCGGAGAAGTCATTCACAGGGTTTCCGGATTAAGCTGGGCTGAATTTATCGAACAAAGAATTATGAAACCGGTAGGAATGACCTCAAGTTTCGGAAGCTACAACAGAGCAAAAGCCATTGCAAATAAAATTGATGCCCATGCACCTGTAAACGGGAAAGCTGTTCCTGTTCCTCACGACTGGAACGAAACGGCGAATGCCGCGGGAGGAATAATGAGTAACATTAAAGACATGACAATCTGGGCAGAATGTCTGCTTAATAATTTTACGACTAAAGATGGGAAGAAACTGGTCTCCGACAGACAGGCTCATCAATTGTGGAGTTTACAGATTCCTGATGGAGTTGTCTCTAAAAATCCTTATGATACCAGTTTCTACGGATATGGTCTAGGATGGTTTTTAAGTGATGTGAAAGGTCACAAACAAATACAACACACAGGAGGCTTAATAGGAACTGTAACGCAGTTTACTCTGATCCCGGATCTGAAATTAGGAATTGTAGTCTTAACAAACCAGCAGTCCGGTGCGGCATTTAACACTGTCACGAATACCGTGAAAGATTCATATTTAGGAATTACAGACAGAAACTGGCTGAAAACGTATGGTGACAGAATGTCGAAAATGAATGCAGAATTTGAAAAACAAAAGAAAGAAGCTTTTGCCAAGTCCGAAGCTTTTAGAAAAGAGAAACACTTACAGCCGAAAGC
>JAFAAJ010000129.1 GCA_023426625.1 Bacteroidota bacterium | reverse complement strand
GGCAATTGGATATATCATAATAGGAGGGATCTGTATGATAGTAGGAGCAATTCTTACCATGATCTTTATTAAAGAACAACACGAATCTCCGCAGGAAATTGAAGAAGAAATTCAGCAGGTACACTTTTAATTAATAAGATGGAGCCAGATAAGTGATTCTGTATCAGTATGAAAATGTCTCTTTTGTTAGGAGACACTTTTTATTTGTGATTGTGTGAGTTTTTTTGGTTTTTATTTTTATAATCATTGTTTTTGTGGAATATTTTTCTATGTATAATTTATTTTTTAATTTATTTTTAGTTAAAATAGATATATTTGCAAATATTTTAAGAGAAATAAAAAATTATAACAAAAACATGAAAAAAAACCTGTTTCTTGTAGCTATTCTTGCGGGTGTAGTTACGGCAAATGCCCAAACGGGCAATGTGGGTATTAATACCCAACAACCTACTGAAACTTTAGATGTAAACGGAAGTCTACGAGTTCGTGCCCTATCCGATGGAAGCAACTCTGCGACCTATGATCAGGTATTGGTGATGAAAGCGGACGGGACAATAGGCAAAGCTTCCAGATCTGGTATGGTAAGTTCAGCAGTGAATGCTTTGGTGAAAACAAGTGTTGAACTTCCTGGTATAAATTGCCCTACAGGAGGATTGAAAGTAGAATCGGGACAGGATACCAATGCCAACGGACTACTGGATCTGTTAGAAATCACATCCACAAGATATGTTTGTAATGGTGCAGAAGGAATGCCGGGACCAGTGGGGCCAATGGGACCAGTTGGAGCAACAGGGCAGGGTTTTGCAAATGGTACAGCAGGAGCTCAGATTTATTTAACAGATTCTAATACACCATTTTCGCCCCAGTCACCGAAAAGTGTTACAGGAGACATTCTTATTAATAGTGATGCTGTAACTACAATTGCCAATAATGCAGTTACTACAGCAAAAATTGCAGATAACGCGGTTACTTTGGATAAAATATCGGCTACAGGAACTAAAGATAATACATCCTTTCTTAGAGGAGATGGAACCTGGATCTCGCCAACAGCAACAGTTGCAGACGGTTCTATAACAAATGCTAAAGTTAGTGCTACTGCCGCTATTGCCTATAGCAAACTGGCGCTTACTAATAGTATACAGAATCAGGATATTAAACCTAGTGCAATTACTACCAGTAAGGTTGCAGACGGAACAGTTACCAATTCGAAACTTTGGGATGGAGCGGTTACCAGTATTAAAATGGCAGATAATGCAGTAACTACAACAAAAATTGCAGATAATGCGGTTACTTTGAGTAAAATATCGGCTTCAGGAGCTAAAAACAGCTCAACATTTTTACGAGGAGATGGAACCTGGGCTACCCCATCAGGAGGGGGAAGTACCGCCGGAAAAGTTCAGATTTTAAACTCAAATACAGGAACTATTTCGGATTTGGAGGTCAGAACAATTCTTATGAACCTTAATGGTTCATCAGTGCCGGCTGGCAATTTAACCATACCGCCTGCATCCAGTTATGCTGCCGGTACGATTTTATATTTCAGTATTTACAATTTTACAGGATTATCTTCAACATGGACTATTACTTCAGCTAATTCAACATTGTACTCTGGAAATACAGCTACAAGTAATGGGGTATCCATGTCAAGCGGAGCATCATTAGGTGCAAGTATATCTGCTTTTAGATTATTGGCAGACGGAAATGGTAATTGGATAAGGCTCTTATAAGTTTATAATTTTTAAAAAAAATAAAGAATATCAATAATAAATAAAAAGCGAGTTCAATTTGAGCTCGCTTTTTAGCTTGCCAAATAATTGTAATTTCTTATTATCTTACATCAATGTTTTCCGAGATTGCAATTCATACATTTGTACCTGTAAATGAACAGTATGAAAACAATATATCATAAAGCAGACTCAAGAGGTCATGCAAATCACGGTTGGCTGAACAGCTATCATACATTTAGCTTTGCTAATTATCAGAATCCGGAAAGAATGAATTTCGGTGTTTTGAGAGTGTTGAATGATGACACCGTTACCCAGGGAATGGGTTTCGGGACACATCCTCACAGAGATATGGAGATCATTTCCATTCCTTTAGAAGGAGATCTGGAACATAAAGATTCGATGGGAACCACAGCAGTGATTAAAAAAGGAGAGATCCAGGTGATGAGTGCGGGAACCGGAATCATGCACAGCGAATACAACAAAAATAAAGATGTCCCGGTAAAGTTCCTGCAAATCTGGATTTTCCCCAGAGAATTGAATGTTGAACCAAGATACGATCAGAAAAACATTAAAGAAAGCGAAAAGATCAATGATTTTCAGCAAATACTTTCTCCTAATAAAAATGATGACGGAGTATGGATCCATCAGGATGCCTGGTTCAATCTGGCGAATTTTACGAAAGGAAATAAGAAAGATTATACTGTTAACCGAAATGGCAACGGAGTATATGCTTTCGTTTTAAAAGGAAATGCCAAGATCGGAGATCAGGTTTTAAACGAAAGAGACGGACTGGGAATTTGGGATACCCAAACCTTCACCATCGAAGCTGTTGAAGATACTGAAATTCTATTGATGGAAGTTCCTATGGAATTACCGGCTTATCTAAAATAAAATCCTTCAATAGAAATGATATATAAATTCTTTCAAGGATTGGTAGAAACCAACTTTTACTTATAACAAAACTTACGATCTTTGCAAACGATATTAAATATAGATAAATGAAAATTTTAGCAATAGCAGGAAGTAATTCCGAAGTTTCAATGAACAGACAACTCGTAGCCTACGCATCAACGATGTTCAATAATGCAGAAGTGGAAGTAATAGATCTGAATCCGTTTGAGATGCCTATTTACAAGCATGAAAGAGAGCTTAAAGATGGTATTCCTCAGGAAGCAAAAGATTTTGCAGCAAAAATTGATGCAGCTAACTTATTATTAGTTTCACTTCCGGAACACAACGGAACATATTCTACAGCATTCAAAAATGTGTTCGACTGGGTGTCCAGAATCAAAGAAAGAACAGTTTGGAATGAAGTCCCTATGTTGTTGATGTCTGCCGCTCCGGGAGCAAGAGGAGGAGCTGGAGTTTTGGAAGCGGCTACCAAACGTTTTCCGTTCCACGGTGGAAATATTGTAGAAACTTTTTCGCTTCCGTTTTTTAATGACAATTTTGATAAAGCGGATCAAAAGATCATTAATGAAGAGAAAGACAATGAATTAAGGGAGAAAATCAGAAAAATTTCTGCCATCGAAACCATCCTTGAAAAATAGATTTGAATATTAATTTAAAATTACTATTTTTGCAAAAAGAAAAAAATGAAAATTCAGTCCACTTTTAAAGAATGTTTTTCAAAGAAAGGAGAAACTGTGGGCTCTGAAATTCTGAGATAAAATAACGGCCGATAATCTACAAAGATTGTCGGCTTTTTATTTTTTTAAATTGAGTATTAAAATAACAGAATTATAAAAGATAAAGACAAAAGATGTTCAGATATTGAAAGATAAGATCTGGAGTCTGGAATCTAACATCTAAAAATCTAAATAAAAATGAGCAACACGTACAAATCAGCAGGAGTAGACAAAGAAGAAGGATACAAAACCGTTGATAAGATCAAAAAAGCGGTTGGTGAAACCCATAATTCCAATGTACTGAACCATTTAGGAAGTTTTGGGGCTTTCTATGAAATAGGAGGTTACAAAAACCCTGTCCTGGTTTCAGGAACAGATGGGGTGGGAACCAAGCTGAAAGTAGCTTTGGACACTAAAAAATATGGCTCTATCGGGATTGATTGCTTCGCCATGTGTGCCAATGATATTCTTTGTCACGGAGCAAAACCTCTATTCTTCCTTGATTATTTAGCTTGCGGTAAGTTGGATTCTGAAATTGCAGCAGAGATCGTTTTAGGAATGGTGGAAGCTTGTAAAGATAACAACTGCGCATTGATTGGTGGAGAAACTGCTGAAATGCCGGGAATGTATCAGCCGGGAGATTATGATGTTGCCGGATTCTGTGTTGGGATCGTTGAAAAAGATGAGATCATTGACGGGTCTAAAATTAAAACTGGTGATAAGATCATTGCATTGCCAAGCTCAGGTTTCCACTCAAACGGGTTTTCATTAGTAAGAAAAGTATTCCCGAATTTTGAAGAAGAATTTGAAGGAAAGCCACTTTACGAAACACTTTTAGTGCCTACGAGATTATACTATAAAGAAATTCACAAAGTAATAGAAGAAGTAAAAGTTTCAGGAATTGCTCACATCACAGGAGGAGGATTGTATGAAAACGTTCCGAGAATCATTCCGGAAGGACTTTGTGCTTCAATTGATGCTTCAAAAATTCAGATTCCAAGTGTTATGCTTGAATTGGAAAAAAGAGGCGGTGTAGCCAGTGATGAAATGTTCGGAACCTTCAATATGGGAGTTGGAATGGTGATCGTAGTAGCTGCTGAATACGCAGAAAAAGTATTACACCTTTTAGATGATGCCTATGAGATCGGAGAAATTACTGAAGGAAACGAGAAAATCAATTTAGCTGTATAATGTATAAAGTACAATGTAAAAAGCAGTTAAAATACATTGTACGTTTTACATGTATTTTAGAAGACATATGAAAAACATCGTTATCCTCGTTTCAGGTTCAGGAACCAATCTTCAAAGGATCATAGATACCATAGACAACGGCGAAATTCCGAATGCTAAAGTGTCATTAGTGGTGGCGGACAGAGAATGTTACGGACTTGAAAGAGCTAAAAATCATCATATCGATCATATTCTTATTCCAAGAGGAAAGAATTTCAGCAGTGAACTGGCTAAAGTAGTTCCGGAAAATACAGACCTTATTGTATTGGCGGGATTCCTGTCCATTCTGAAACCTGAATTCTGTGAAAACTGGGAAGGTAAGATAATCAATATCCATCCTGCATTGCTTCCGAAATTCGGAGGAAAGGGAATGTGGGGAATGAATGTTCACAACGCCGTTATCGAAGCCGGAGAAAAACAAAGCGGAGCTACCGTACATTTTGTGACTTCAGGAATTGATGAAGGGGAAACCATTCTTCAAAAATGTTTTGATGTAGAGGAAAATGATACCCCTGAAACATTGGCACAAAAAGTACATCAGATCGAGTACGAGATTTTCCCAAAAGCCATTAACAAGGTACTAGGAAATCAGTAAATAAAAATTCCCCTCCTCTGGAGGGGGTGTCAAAAGTTCAAAGAATTTTTGACGGGGTGGTTAAATAGAAAGCTTCGACTCAATTTAGCTGACATTAAGCATCCACTTTGTCATTCCGCAGGAATCTAAGCATAGAAACCTGCAGTATGATATTAAAACAAAAACACATTAGATTTTGACAAAAAATATTTCGAAAACATTTAAATAAAATCTAAGTAAAATAAAAGTAATTCCGGAGGTGAAAGACCCGGAATACAGTTTGAAATAGCTGTAAAAAGTAAAAAATCGAAAGTAAAATGAGCAAAAAGAGAGTTTTAATCAGTGTTTCTGACAAAAGCGGATTAATTGAATTCGCGCAGTTTTTGGAAGCCCAGAATTATGAATTAATTTCTACGGGAGGAACTTTCAAACACTTAAAGGATGCTGGTTTAAATCCAATTCAGATTGATGAGGTTACCAATTTCCCTGAAATGTTGGACGGAAGAGTGAAGACTTTACACCCTAAAGTTCATGGAGGACTTTTGGCTGTTCGCTCCAATGAAGAGCACATGAACACCGTTCAGGAACACGGAATCGGGTTGATAGACATGGTGATCGTGAACCTGTATCCTTTCTTTGAAAATGTGAACAAAGACATTTCTTTACACGAGAAAGTAGAGTTCATCGACATCGGTGGTCCTTCAATGCTACGTTCTGCGGCTAAAAACTTTGATTCCGTAACTGTAATTACTGACGTAGAAGATTATACAGCAGTAAAACTGGAAATGGAACAAAACGGGGATACTTACTTGGAAACACGTAAGAAATTAGCCGGAAAAGTATTTAACCTTACTTCTGCCTATGACGCAGCTATTTCAAGAATGCTTTTAGAAGAAGAATATCCTACCTATCTGAATGCATCTTACAAAAAAGTTTCTGACCTTAGATACGGTGAAAACCCACATCAAACAGCTGCTTACTACGTTTCTACATTTGAGAACGGTGCCATGAAAGATTTCGAGCAATTGGGAGGAAAAGAGCTTTCTTTCAACAACCTTAGAGATATGGATCTTTGCTGGAAAGTTGTGACTGAGTTCAAAGAAGAAATGGCTTGTTGCGCAGTGAAACACTCTACGCCTTGTGGAGTAGCAATCGGTACTTCAGCATTGGAAACCTATCAGAAAACCTTCGAATGTGATCCGGTTTCTATCTTTGGCGGAATTGTTGCCATGAACTACAAAATAGATGCAGCAACAGCGGAAGAACTTAATAAAACTTTCCTTGAAATTGTAATGGCTCCTGAATTTGATGAAGAAGCTCTGGAAATTTTAAGAAAGAAGAAAAATCTAAGAATTATAAAAATCGTAAACCCTGTTTCTGATAAACAGACCTGGGTGAAAATTGACGGTGGAATCTTGGTGCAGGATAATGACACTCATTTTTCTGATGACATCAAAGTGGTTACCAATGTACAGCCTACAGAAGAACAGAAAAAAGCATTGATGTTCTCTCAGAGAGTAGTGAAGTATGTAAAATCCAATGCTATTGTTGTTTCCAACGGTATTCAGGCTTTCGGTATCGGTGGTGGTCAGGTGAATAGAATCTGGGCAACACAACAGGCTATCGAAAGAGCAAAAGAAAAATTCTCAGGAGATTTGGTATTGGCTTCAGACGCTTTCTTCCCTTTCCGTGATGTGGTAGATTTCTGTGCTCAGGAAGGTATCAAAGCGATCATCCAGCCGGGTGGAAGTGTGAAAGATCAGGACAGCATCGATGCAGCAAATGAACACAGCATTCCGATGATGTTTACAGGGATCAGACACTTTTTACACTAATTAAAATAGAAATAAAAATTGATTTTGAGATTGTATTTATAGCATTCAAAATTATATATTTGTAAAATAGACTAGATAATTATAAAATATGAGAATATTAATCATAGGTGAAGGTGGAAGAGAATCTGCCTTAGCAGCAAAACTTCATAAAGACTCCAGAGTCACTAAAATGTTTTTTGCTAATGGAAATGCTACTACCGATGCAATTGGGAAAAATGTTCATTTATCAGAGATCGCTGAACTTAGAGATTTCGCCATTAAAGAAAAGATCGATTTAACGATCGTAGGTCCTGAAGCTCCTTTGGTAGCTGGTTTAAAAGATGAATTTAAGAAACATGATCTTAAGGTTTTCGGTCCTACTCAAAAAGTAGCAAGTCTTGAAGGAAGTAAAGCTTTCTCTAAGAAATTTATGCAGACCTATGATATCAAAACAGCAAAAGCTGTGGTGTTTGATTCATATCCGGAAGCTAAAGAATATGTTCAGAAACAGGAATATCCTTTAGTGATCAAAGCAAGCGGTTTAGCTGGTGGAAAAGGGGTAGTAATCTGTGATACTGTAGAAGAAGCAGAAGCTACCATCCATGATTTCATGATCCGCAGGATTTATGGAGACGCTGGAATCCGTTTGGTTATCGAGGAATTTTTACAAGGTTTTGAAGCATCTATCATTGCATTCTCAAACGGTGAAAAATTATTCCCGTGTATTCCTGTAAAAGATTATAAAAAAGCAGGTAACGGTGATAAAGGTCCAAACACAGGAGGTATGGGATCTGTAGCACCAAGCCCTGAATTTACCCAGGAACATTATGCAGATTTCGAAAAAAATATTTTAGAACCTACCATCAAAGGTCTTAAAGGAGAAGGATTCAGCTTTAAAGGAATCATTTTCTTCGGATTAATGGTGACTAAAAACGGAACTTACCTTCTTGAATATAACATGAGATTCGGTGACCCTGAAACTCAGGTATTGATGGCTCTAATGGAAAACAACCTTTTAGATGTAATCAATGACTGTATGAACGGAAAAGATATCGAACTGAAGTTCAAAGACGAAAAAGCTGTTTGTCTGGTAATGTGTTCAGGAGGTTATCCTAGAAACATTGAAACAGGCTTCGAGATCGTAGGAGAAAATAAAGTGAAACATAGCCAGCTATTATACGCAGGAGCGATTAAGAAAGGCGATAAGGTAGTTTCTAACGGAGGTAGAGTATTGAACCTGGTAGCTACAGGTGCTACTTATGACGAAGCCCGTAAGAAAGTTTATGAAGATGCCATTCCTGTTCACTTCGACTATAGTTTCTACAGAGAAGACATCGGAAAATTCTAATAAAAACCACGAAAAAAGATTTGGAGCGCTTCCAAGTCTTTTTTTGTAAAACATTTAATAAGCAGTAAGCTTTAAGTATATCAACAGCCTAATGCTTACAGCCGATAGCCTAAACATTAATAAAATTTGACAATGAATAACGGTATTATCATATTAGATTTCGGATCACAATATAACCAGCTTATCGGAAGAAGAATCCGTGAGATGGGAGTGTATTCCGAGATCCTGCCTTTCAATACACCTATACAAACTATTTTGGAAAAACAGCCGAAAGGGATCATCCTTTCAGGTGGACCAAGCTCTGTGAATGCCGAAAATGCGCATTTAGTTGAAAAAGAATTATACGAGCAAGGTATTCCTGTTTTGGGAATTTGCTACGGAATGCAGTTGACAGCACACCTTTTAGGTGGAAAAGTGCATAAAGGAGTAAAAGGAGAGTATGGAAAAGCTCATTTGAAAATTGTAAAAGAAAGCGCTTTACTACAAGGGGTTGCTCAAAACTCTGTTGTATGGATGAGCCATTTTGATGAAGTAGGAATGCTTCCTCCAGGTTTTGAACTGAATGCTACTTCAGGAGTGTTTGCTTCTATTTCCAATGCTGAAAAAAATATTTACTGTGTACAGTTCCACCCGGAAGTTTCCCATACGGAAGAAGGAGGTAAAATACTTGAAAACTTTGTGTTCGGTATCTGTAAGGCAGAGAAAAACTGGAAGTTAACCAACTATATTGAAAAAACAGTAGAAGAAATCCGTGAGAAAGTAGGAGATAACAAAGTGATCCTGGGTCTTTCCGGAGGAGTAGACTCTTCAGTTGCTGCCGTTTTGATCCATAAAGCGATCGGTGATCAGTTGACTTGTATCTTCGTAGATACCGGTTTGCTGAGAAAAGATGAAGGTAAAAAAGTAATGGATAATTACGGGGAACATTTCCATATGAATATCAAAATGGTTGATGCTTCCAAAAGATTCTTATCCAAGTTGGAAGGAGTAGATGATCCTGAACAAAAAAGGAAGATCATTGGAAACGAGTTTATCCACGTTTTTGATGAAGAATCCCATAAAATTGAAGGGGCGAAATTTTTAGCACAAGGAACAATTTATCCTGACGTTATCGAGAGCCAGTCTGTAAACGGACCTTCAGCAGTTATCAAGTCACACCACAATGTAGGAGGACTTCCTGAAGATATGGAATTTGAGCTTTTAGAGCCGTTAAGAGAACTTTTCAAGGATGAAGTAAGAAAAGTGGGTGAAGAGTTGGGAATTCCACATCATTTGGTTTACAGACACCCTTTCCCTGGACCTGGATTAGGAATCAGAGTGTTGGGAGCTGTAGATGCTGAAAAAGTAAGAATCCTTCAGGAAGCGGACGATATCTTTATTGAAGAATTATATAAAAATGATTTATACGAGAAGGTATCTCAGGCATTTGTTGTTTTACTTCCTGTAAAATCTGTCGGAGTAATGGGAGACGAAAGAACCTACGAATACACCGCAGTCGTACGTTCTGCTAACACTATTGATTTCATGACCGCTACATGGAGCAAATTGCCTTACGAATTCCTGGAAACTGTTTCCAACAGAATTATCAATGAGGTAAGAGGTATTAACAGAGTAGCTTATGACATTTCAAGCAAACCGCCAGCAACAATTGAATGGGAGTAAATTGAACCCTATAATGGAAATTTTCCCATTTATGATTGTACGCATAAAAAATATTAATCAAATATTATATTTGTTTAGAATTAAATAAATAATTCAAAATAATTTTTTTTTCATCATTTGTGTTTTTACCTCCCATAAGGGAGGTTTTTTTATTAGGTATGATCATTATAATAGGTTTGAATTGCAGGATATATTTAATTTAACCTGAGTTCGGGATAAGCTTATATACCACGCAAAGCTAAACAAAAGTATTAATCACATGGTTTTTAAAAAATTTAAGATATACAAAGGCGTGAAACTTATCAAAGTAATACAAAATTCTTGTATTACTTTGATAAACGAGGTGACATTGTTTAACTCAAAAGCGTTCAAAAATTAAATATTTCTTTGTTTCTCTTTGCGATAAAATAATTTTATTTTGAAAATCAATTATTTAAAATATCCCTTATCCCGAACTGAGGTTAATTTAAATTGTAATTCATCCCTAATTTTATTAGGACAATGATGCTCGGGGAAGCTAGACAATACAAATTCTACATCTAACAAAAAAATAAGCTCTCAGAAATGAGAGCTTATTCTATTTAAGGTTTGAAATTATTATTCTTTAATAAATTTCTTTTGAACAGATTTTTCACCGTCTTCAATGTCGATCACATATACTCCATTGATGAGCTTAGTTACATTGATCTGGTTGTTCAATAGAACTCCGTTCGCGATAACCTGTCCTGCAGCGTTGTAAATAGTGTACTTCGCTTTCTTGCTGATATTCTTAACATATAATACCGAGCTTACCGGGTTAGGGTAAATCATGATATCATTCTGATTAAGAGAATTAGGAACAGGCTGTTTAGAAATTCTTACAGTATAGTCCTCTACTTCTCCGTCTGCAAAGTTCGTACAGCTTACTGGAATTCCACCTCTCTGTAGGGCAACTCTCATCAGAACATATTTGTAATCAGCCGTACTTATAAATGCATCAGTCGGTACACTGAATGTTCCTTTGATAGGAGTCGTAGCGTTAGGTGCAGAAGCAAGGATTCTTTCATTTGGTTCGAAATTACCGTTTCTGTTAAAGTCGATCCAAACTGCAATACCCTCATCATTATTAGCACCTACCCATGATTTTTCAATTGAAATTTCATTACCTGTAGATCCCTGAATCAATTCAATTAATGCTGCAGGTACACCTGTATAATCTGTATAGTTGGATGCTCCTGATGCGTTTTCCATTGTTGGTTTACCATTAGGCTTCACAGTCACTTTTGAAATATATTCATTAGCAGAGTTAGCAGAAGACATAGGGCAATGTACTACGGTAGGAGTAATGAAGTAATACAACGGAGTATAATTACCCGGCGTACCGCTACATACATTTGCTACCTGCATTTCATACTTCGTTAATTCAAGCAGACCTGTAAGAGTATAAGTATTAACTGCTACTGGTATTTCTGTCCAGCTCGGAATACCTACTTTTCTATATCTCAAGATATAAGTAGCACCTGGGAAAGGATCCCAAACCACTACAGCTCTTGTAGTCGTAATGTTTGTGATGGTAAGTCCCGGAGGAGCTATTTCACAGGTTCTTTCTGTAGTAAATACCTGTGGTGAAGAATATGCATTAAGTGTCGTTTCATTGTCACACTTATTAGCGATCTGAACCTCATACGTTGTGTAGATATTTAATCCTGTAAGAGTGATTGTATTTGCCGGAGGTAATGGTAATGTGATATCAGTCCATCCGGTTGTTCCTACAATTCTGTATCGCAAGTAATAGGTAGCACTTGTAGCAAGTGGAGTCCATGTAACTTGTGCAGAGTTCGTTGTTACGTTACTGATGGTAACATTCGGAGGTGTAGGATCACATCTTGTGGTAAATTCCTGATGAGAATACATACCGGTTGTCGTATTACAAACAGCCGCTACTTCTACTTCATAAAGAGTTGCCGGCATCAGACCTGTCAATGTTGTTGTATTGGTAGGTGTAGGATATGGCTGAGCAGGAACTGTTACAACGTCCCATGTTGGAGAACCAACAGGTCTGTATCTTACAGTATAAGAAGCTTCACCTGAGTTTTGTGGCCATGTTAATACGATTGAGTTATGAGTTGGAGCTCCCAATGTAACTACAGGTGTTGCTGTGCTGCATATCAATAGTTTTACATTGTCAATTGCTACTGGTGGCTGTGTTCCACCACTACTATCATTTCTCCACTCAAATACCAAACGCATTGTACTACCTGCAAAAGTGCTCAAATTTAAAGTATTATTCAGATAACTTTGCCAAGTATTTTGCAAATTATAGTTCGCTCCTAATTGAACTCTACCAGTTCCTGCAGTGATTTGAGTTCCGGCATTCGGCATATAAGTAGCCGGTACCAGCCAAACTCTTAAGTAATCAAAAGAACTCTCTCCCTGAGCTTTCCAGTCGAAAGATAATTTAGCAATTGTTGTTCCGGCAGGAACTGCTATATCTCTGTACGCATGAGTTACACTTGTTGTTGTGATCGTATATGCATTGCTAACTCCTGCATCATTGGAAATATAGATAGAGTTACCCGGATTTCCTGTTGCTGCACCATAAGCCCACTTATTTGTTTGAGTACCGGAAGTGAATCCAAAATCATTGGGACCTGTGAAAGGTTGATAATATGGAATTGTAGCCGGTATCTGTGTCGTTGTGAAGCTTGGACCCGCCACCCAGATACTTGGATTGGTAGGGCTACACATAGAACGTACCCACCAATAGTAAGTAGTATTTGGTGTTAACGGAGATAATGTTGTAGAAGTTCCAGCTACTGCTGTTCCAACTGTTGCAGCTGTAGGAGGAATTCCTGTTGTATTATAATAGATCTGATATCCGTTTGCCGGAACCGGGTTAGGAGCATTCCAGCTTATTGCTGCCGTAGTAGAAGTTACTGTAGTAACCCCCATTGCAGTAGGAACAAAACAAGATGGAATTAGAAGGTGAATATTATCCACAGCGATTGCCGGTTGTGTACCGATAATACCATCATTTCTCCATTCAAATACCAGACGCATTGTACCACCAGCGAAGCTGCTTAAGTTCACAGCAGTATTAAGGTAGTTTTGCCAGGTTGTTTGTTGGTTGAAATTACCTCCGATCTGAATTCTTCCGGCTCCTGCAGTGATTTGAGTTCCTGCAGTTGGCATAAACGAAGATGGTACCATCCATACCCTTAAATAGTCGAAAGTACTTTCTCCGAATCCTTTCCAGTCGAATAATAAGTAAGCAAGAGTAGTTCCGGTTGGTACCGCAATATCTCTATACGCATGAACCACACTTGAAGAATTGACGTTATAACCGTTTGTCACTCCATTATCATTGGAAATATAAATGGAATTAGCAGGGTTTCCTGTAGCCGAACCATAATACCATTTGTTAGCTTGCGTTCCACTTGTGAATCCAAGGTCATTAGAAGTATCAAAGTTTTGGAAATATGGAATGGTTGCCGGTATCTGTGTTGTCGTAAAGTTCGGACCAGGCATCCAGATACTGCTATCTGTAGAGCTACAAACTGCACGTACCCACCAGTAATATGTTGTATTTGGTGTTAAAGTTGCTCCTAAATTCACACTTGTACCTGTTACAGGTGTTCCTGAGGTTCCTGCAGTAGGAGCCGTATTGGTTGTGCTTAAATAATATTCATAACCATTTGCCGGGACAGGAGAAGGAGCTGTCCAGCTCAATGTAGCCGAATTAGCAGTTACTGTCCCTACCGCCATATTGGAAGGCACAAGACATGTAGGAATAAACAAATTAATATTGTCTATCGCTACGGGAGGTTGTGCGCCAAGAATACCGTCATTTCTCCATTCAAAAACCAAACGCATTGTGCTACCTGCATAGGCGCTTATATTTAAAGTTGGCGACATATAAGTCTGCCATGTCGTTTGCAGATTAAATTGCCCTATCTGAGTTCTTCCTGCTCCAGCCCCAATTTGCGTTCCCGCAGTTGGGTTAAAGGTTGCCGGAACCAACCATACTCTTAAATAATCCCAAGTACTCTCACCAGCTGCTTTCCAGTCAAATGAAAAAGTAGCGATGGTAGATCCTGCAGGAATTGTGAAATCCCTATAGGCTTGAACTACACTGGATGAGTTAACTGTATAAGCATTAGTAACCCCATTATCATTAGAAATGAAAAGAGAGTTACCTGGATTACCCGTTACGGCACCATGAAACCACTTGTTTGCCTGGGTGCCATTATTCAGGGTAAAGTCATTCCCAGCCGAAAAATCCTGGGAGTATGGTAATGTTGCCTGACCGTATGTTTTAGGGATTATTCCCATGTTAATCAGGCAGAGAAGAAGAATTAAAAATGTAGAATATTTCTTCATATGCCAATATTTTATATTAATAATACAAATCTAAGTGTTTTTTGTTCATTATTCATTATGAATTTTGATGTTTTTTGTAAAAATTTTGTAAACTTTAATTTAATAATGAATTTCCATTGATAAATACTTATGTCCTAAAATATAACGTGCTGTTTTTAAACTTATTGTATGTGCTTTTTCAGCTGCTGTTCTTAATGCTTTCAATTGTTGTTTTTGCAGTAGATGCAGTAGTTTTTTGAAAAATTTTAATAGGGAATAATTTTTGAAGTAATTTGCAGCAATTATTATTAAGATATGTTTGATAAGCAACAAAGAAAACTGAAGCGTTCTGCGAGACTGATTTCCGTATTGAGCAAATATGGTTTTAAAGATATATTGGCAAGAATGAATGGGGGAAATAAATCGGATGAAGAATTTCCTTCGGATGAGATCATATCAAAAGGTACCGTTTATGAACGCATCAGGCTGGTTCTGGAAGAATTGGGACCTACCTTTGTGAAGCTTGGACAGGCCTTCAGCAATAGAGAAGATCTGCTTCCGGCTGAACTTATCCAAGAGTTGCAAAAACTTCAGGATAAAGTGGATACAGTAGAAATGAACGTGGAAGAGATCCTTGAAACCGAATTCAATATTTCAGTTCAGGAACATTTTACGGCGATTCAGAAAGAGCCTTTAGCCACGGCTTCCATTGCGCAGGTATATCAGGCAACATTAATAGATGGTCAGGATGTTATTCTGAAAATTAAAAAACCAAATGTCCAAAGTATTATTGAAGATGATCTTTTATTACTGAAAGACATTGAAAAGCTGGTTTCCACCTATTCAGAAATAGGAAATAAGCTGAATCTGAAACAGGCTATCTCAACTTTTGAGAAATCCTTACTGGAAGAGGTATCTTTGATCAATGAAAAGGAAAATATTTTACTGTTCGCAAGAAATTTTAAGAGTAATAAAGAAACGTATGTTCCTAAGATTTATGAAGACTTCTCCAATAACAATGTGCTTTGTATGGAGTACATCGACGGGATTAAAGTCACGGATAAGTCTGTTCTTTTAGCTAATAATATAGATCCGGTTAAAGTTTCCGAATCAGGCTTGAGATTATTTGTTTCCCAGATTTTGGATTACGGTTTTTTCCATGCCGATCCTCATGCAGGAAATATTTTAGTAAAAAAAGACGGGAGAATTGTCTTTATAGATTTTGGGGCTGTAGGAAAAATTCCACCTAATGATAAAGAGGTCCTGGAAAATCTTATCATTAGCTTTGTATCTAAAAATCCCCATAAAATTGTCCGATACCTTAAAAAGATGGCAGTAAGCTATGAGATCCCGGACGAAAGAAGATTTGAAAACGATGTGGAAGAGATCCTGAACTTCGTTCACAACACCTCACTGCGGGAGATCAATGCACAGGAAGTTATTAATAAAATGAAAGATATTTTAAAGGATAACAGATTGTATATGCCGGATTATTTTTATCTCTTGTTTAAAGGGATAAGCTTGATAGAAGGAGTGGGAAGGAATATCAACCCCGATCTGGATATTGTTAAAAGTCTTCATCCTTACACCAAAAAAATATTTACGAAAAAGATCAGTCCAAAAAATCTTTTGAAAACAGGAATGGACCGAATGATGAATTTTACGGATAATGTGGATGAAATACCTAAGGAACTCCGATCTGTACTTCAAAAACTGGATGAAAATAAATTTACGGTTTCCAGTGAGATCAAAAATATTGAAAAGACCAACCAGTTGATCAAATCCAGTGTGATCAATCTTATTTTAACTATGATCTTAGGAGCAAATATAATTGCTACTGCCATTGTTTTTGTGTCAGAATCCGGACCGAGAATAGGAGAGATGTCTTTGGTTGCAGTGTTAGGATTCATGTTTTCGATATTGCTGATGATTGTAATTTTGTTGAGAGTTACAAGGAAATGATTATATCTTTCGAATGCCCATTTCCCCTTCTTAGCCACAAAAATTAAATACCTATCTTTGCAAAATGGAAAAACTCACTTTTGCAGATTTTGACCTTCCGGTTAAGATCCTTGATGTTTTAGCAGATCAGGAATTATTCGAACCTACCCCTATTCAGGAAAAAAGTTTAAAGCCTATCCTTTCAGGAAGAGACGTAATGGGAATTGCCCAAACAGGAACCGGGAAGACATTAGCTTACCTTTTACCTGTCCTTAAAACATGGAAATATAATAAAAACGGGAATCCTACGGTTCTTATCCTTGTTCCTACAAGAGAATTGGTGGTACAGGTAACGGAAATTCTTGAAAAACTGACAGAAAATATTACGGCAAGAGTAATCGGAATATATGGAGGTAAAAATATCAATACTCAAAAACTGTTGTTTGATAATGGTTGTGATATTCTGGTAGGAACTCCGGGTAGAGTAATGGACTTAGCCATTGATAATGCCATTTCTCTGAAAGAAGTAAAGCAACTGATCATTGATGAGTTTGATGAAATGCTTAATTTAGGATTCAGACCACAGCTGACCCATATTTTTGAGATGATGAAAGAGAAGAGACAGAATATTCTTTTCTCTGCAACCATGACCGAAGCAGTGGATGAAATGCTGGATGAGTATTTTTCCAATCCGGTTGAAATTTCATTGGCGAAATCGGGGACCCCGCTTGAAAAAATTGAACAGTCCGCCTATAAAGTGGAAAACTTCAATACGAAGATCAACCTTCTTGAACATCTGTTGAAAACCGATGCCGATATGTCAAAAGTATTGATTTTTAATAATAATAAAAGGCATGCCGATCTGTTGTTCACTAAAATTGATGAACTTTTCCCGGATCAGTTCGATGTTATTCACTCCAATAAATCTCAGAATTACAGGCTGAAAGCCATGAAAAGATTTGAGAATGAAGAAATAAGAGGGTTGATTACCACAGACGTTATGGCGAGAGGTCTTGATATTTCGGATGTAACTCATGTTATCAATTTTGAAACTCCGGATATTCCGGAACAATATATCCACAGGATCGGTAGAACGGGTAGAGCGGATAAAGACGGTAAAGCTGTCACTTTTGTAACTAAAAAGGAGGAACCTTTGATCCTTGATATAGAATTATTGATGGATAAAGAGGTTCAGTTTCTGGATTTCCCTGAAGATGTTAAGATCAATCCTAAGAAAATAGCGGCCGAAGAAGAACATGTTGCCATGAAAAACCCTGTAAGGGTAAAGCTGAATGAAGGAGGAGCAGCATTCCATGAGAAAAAGGATAAAAATAAGAAGGAAAACTGGGGTGGACCTTCAAAAAGAAAAGCACCGAAAAAATTCGGAGCCAACAGAGCTCAACAGAAAGCTAAATCCAAATCGAGAAAAAAGAAATAAAAAAAGCTCCCGACGGGAGCTTTTTTTTGAAACGCTTTTTGAGTTAAACAAAGCCACCTCGTTTATCAAAGTAATACAAGAATTTTGTATTACTTTGATAAGTTCCACGCCTTTGTATATCTTAAATTTTTTAAAAACCATGTGATTAATACTTTTGTTTAGCTTTGCGTGGTATATAAGCTTATCCCGAACTCAGGTTATTTAAAATCAATATTGTTGTTCTTTAAAATCTCTTTGAATTTTTCTGTTTTACCACCATCTTTCATTTTCTTATATATATAGCCAATGATTGTTTCTGCATCACTTCTGTATGGTGACTTTTGCTTGGTGTAAACATTATAGGCTTTTGCCATATAATCTAGAGCCTTCTCATTTTCCTTCAAGTACTCATAATAGATTTGGCCAATCCCATAATATACTTCTGCATCACCTGGATATACTTTATCCAGTGCCATATAGGAATCAATTGCCTTTTGATATTCCTTTTTATAAATATAGGTCATGGCAATATTCTGAAGTGGCATTTTACCTTTAGGATCAATTTCCAAAGACTTTTTATAAGCATTCAGAGCGTTGTCGTATTCACCGATTCTTCGGTAGCAGACTCCGATATTATCCCAAGCATAAACGAATTTAGGATCTTTTTCCAGAGCCAGCTTATAATTTTTAATAGCTTCTTTCCAATCTTCTTTTGAAGATGCGTCTATAGCTTTATTATAAAATTCCAATGCAATAGGATCATTCGAATGATGTTCTTTCATGCTTTCGGCAACCGCAGCCAAATTTCTTAATTCAGGGCAATTATCCATCATGCTGCTTTCAAGTTCATTGTAAGCCTGTTTATATTCCGAGGAATTTGGATTTGAATTGATGTTCACAGTAACCTCTTTTTTGTCACCCTTTTCAAGGTCTACTTTTGATAAAGTTTTACTGAGCATATAAGGAAGAACACGCACATCTATACAGGAACTGATCTCCATGTTGATGGCATCTTTTGTCTTGTTGTATGCATCAATGGAATCAAGGCATTTACAACCGGCTTCCGTTAATTCTTTTAAAATTTCTTTTGGCGAGGGTAATTTTTGATTGTCGTTTTTTTGAGCAAAAGTTAGAGTTCCAATTCCAATGAACATTAAAATGGTTATTCGTTTTTTTATCATGATTGAAAAAATTATTTCATATAAGGTTTCATTACACTTGTCCAAAGTCTATAACCTTCAGGAGTGATGTGAAGCATATCCTCCACAAAAAGATCTTTTCTTACCTTTCCATTCGCATCCTGCATCACAGTAGTAATATCAATATATTCTGCATTGGCTTCTTTTTTCATGAAGCCTGCAATTTTTTTGTTGATTTCCTTCATTTTAGGCCAAAGGTTTTCTCTGCTGGGAGAATATTTGAT
>JAFAAJ010000054.1 GCA_023426625.1 Bacteroidota bacterium | reverse complement strand
TCCTACCTGCGTACGAATTACCTGATACTGAACGGAGATCTTCATTCTTATAAAAACGTTGTCCAAGGTTTTGGTGTCGATAATCACATCCAGCTGCTGGATTCTTAGGTTTAACCTTTTTGCGATCTGGTCGATGATCGGGATTTTAAGATGAAGTCCGGAATGTCTCACCGACTGGAACTTTCCAAAACGCTCGATGATGGCGGCTGTTTCTTGCTTTACAACAAAGAATGACGCAAATAAGATAATCAGTCCGAAGAAAATAATGGGGGCTAAGAAAAAAGTCATAGTTTAATTTTTTTGAATAAGTAGTGATAATTTCTGTTTTGTTATAAATATAACACAATTTTTGAAATTAAACCGTCATTCCTATATCAATACCTTTGATCTTTCGGTAAAGATCGGTTGCGTAATTGTCCGTCATCCCCGAAACAAAGTCGATTACGCCGAGAACTTTTTGATAATCGGTTCCTTCGTCGTAAACGAATTGTTTGGGCAGTAATTTCAATGCTTTGGTATCGTAAGATTTTCTGTTCTCTTTAGATTTTAAAATAGATGGAATAAAATGATCGAGTAATTCATACATTACATTATATCCTGCATTTTCAATTTCTACAACAGCTTTGTGATTGTAAATTTTTTCGATGGAAAAAGATTCTATATCCTGCAAAGCACTGTTTTCAGATTTATAAATATCCAGAAGTCCTTTTTCCAGATTTCCTTCAAAAATCAAATTAAAGTTACTTTTATACAATTCAACAGATTTATTAATTAATGCATTTATCACTTTTGCTCTTAAATAAGAAATCTGTTCATTTTCATTTCCGATAGAGTTTAATTTTCTTTCAACTCTGTCCACATCATCAGTTTCGGATTTTACCAGTTCAAAAAACAGGTTTTTACAGTCCGCCGTGGAAACAATACCCAATCGGTGGGCATCTTCCATATCGATAATATTATAACAAATATCATCGGCTGCTTCTACCAACCAAACAAAAGGATGTCTTCTAAATATATGTGGCTCCTCGCTTTCAGAAATCAGCTGGGTCGCTTTGGCAATATCCAGAAATGTTTCCTTCTCATTCTGAAAAAAACCGAACTTCTTCCGGTGGATGATCCCTTTTTTCTTAGCAATGGCTTCACAAGGGTATTTTGCAATGCTTGCCAAAGTGGTCATTGTAAGTTGTACTCCACCTTCATCTTTGCCTTGTTGCTGATGTGTCAAAACTCTGATCGCATTAGCGTTTCCTTCAAAATTCACGAGATCAGCCCACTCCTTTTCAGAAAATTTAGGTTTCAGATCGTTTTCATTTTTTTCAAAATAACTGGCAATCGCATCTTCCCCGGAATGTCCAAAAGCGGGATTTCCCACATCATGACATAAACAGGCTGCAGCGATTACGTTTCCTAAATTATGAAGATAAAAACCCTTCGAATCTTCCGTAAGATCATTTTGAAAGTTTTCAAAAATAAACTCTCCGATGATACTTCCCAAACTTCTGCCCACAGACGACACTTCTAATGAATGCGTCAGACGGTTGTGCACAAAAACACTTCCCGGAAGCGGAAAAACCTGTGTCTTATTCTGCAGTCTTCTGAATGCCGATGAAAAAATAATTCTGTCAAAATCTCTTTGAAAATCAGTTCTTGAAGCCTTAGTATGGGGATTGTTTCCTGTACGCTGATTGGTATAGATCCGGTTTAAATTCATCATTTTTCAAAATTACTTTAAATTTTAATTGTAGTAAAAAAATCCATTATATTTTTTGTAAAAAGACATTATAAAAGTGAGGTTAAACATACCTATTTAAATCCAGATCGATTGGTTTAACTTCTCAATACGCTTCACTTTGTTACGCTACTCGAAGTGACGGTATTTCAACGAACGATCGTCAGTTCGAGTAAAGAAGTTGTTTGGAATGCAATGGAAAATAACTTTGTATCGAGAACTTCCACCTGACTAGAAGAATATCAATCAACAACTTGTCGATACGCTCCACTTCGTTACGCTACTCGAAGTGACAGGTATATCAATGAGCAACCGTAAATTCCAATGGCAACATTCTTGCTGTTTATCAGAAAATCGTTCTCAATGCCGGAAGGTCCATCCATATTACTCATGAAAGAAAACCTGCAATCCTTTACAAGTGAAAAAGTTTTGGAGGCAACCGGAAATGCCAAATTCGAAAAGGAACCTTTAGTAGGAAAAACGCTGCTTGAGATCCGCACATTCGGGAAGCAGACTTATCTGGTTTTTGATGAATTTTGTGTGAGAATCCACCTGCTTATGTTTGGTTCTTATAGTATTGACGAACAGACAAAACCCGACAAAAATCTTCGTTTAGCCCTAAAATTCGGGAAAGGAAGCTTATTTTTTTATACATGTTCTGTAAAACTTCTTCCTATTGAGCATTTATCTCAGATCGATTGGGAAGCTGATGTTTTGAACGACGACTGGAATCCTAAAAAAGCAGCGAAAAAATTGAAATTGAAACCGGAAATGATGGTTTGTGACGCATTACTGGATCAGGATATTTTTTCAGGTGTCGGAAATATCATTAAAAATGAAGTTCTTTTCAGAATCGGAGTACATCCTGAAAGCCTGATCGGGAGTTTACCTCCAAAAAAACTGAAAGAACTCATCGCCGAAGCCAGAAACTACAGCTTCGATTTTCTGAAATGGAAAAGAGAATTTGTCCTTAAGAAACACTGGCTCGCTCACACCAAAACCACCTGTCCGAAATGTGGCCAAAAGCTCATAAAGAAATATACCGGTCTCGGTAAAAGAAGAAGTTTCTTCTGTGAAAAGGATCAGAAATTATATACTCCGTAATAGTTTTTCTTCTTTACTGTAATTATCAGATCCATTACTTAAGATCCATTTAATCTTGCTATAAAATCCTGATTCAAAGGTACAACAATCGAATTTTCAATTAAACAAATCACTTTACTTTGAAATTTCGCCGCTTAAAAACCGTTTTTTTTTTAACGATTTATTAGGCAAATCTAACATTTTGTTTTATCAGGTTCAATATCGAAGCCATTAAATCCTTATGAAATCCTCAAAATTTTGCACAAACAATAATTAAACCACTAATAAATTCACAATAATATATTAAAAAATTGTAAATCAAAAATTAATGAAATTTAATACAAAAACCTCTAATTAACTGATATACATCATGATTTTAGACTTGCAATATCGATTTAAAGTCGTAACTTTGCATTATCAAATTAACAAAAATAATTAAATAAATTAAAAATTAAGCAAAATGGTAACTTACATCGGAATTGCAACATGTTTAGTAGTATTCGCTTCTTATTTCGCAACTGTTAGAAGAGAGAATACGAACTAAGATCTTAAGACTGAATTGTATTGTTTATGTTTTTAATCTGAATTTCAGATTGCCGCTCTTTTACTCATCGGAGTAAAAGGGCACCCAAAACATAAAAAAACCGTTTGATAAAAACGTAACAAATTTTAATATTATATAGGGCTAGCCGGACTTTACGTTCGGCTTTTCTTTTTACCTTCAGAAGCTTTATCTTTGCATTCACCTTAATGATCCGCTCATGAATCTGTACAATCTTATTATCCAGGACAAAGAAAAAGTAACCTTAAACGATGTTTTCCTAGCTCCATCCAACCGTGAACAGTTTGTACAGCTCATAAAGGAACATACTTACATCAAGGAACTTCAGGAATACGGCCTTCCGGTGAACAATAAAGTTCTTTTACAGGGAAGTTCGGGTTGCGGAAAAACCATGACGGCAAAAGCGATCGCCAATGCTTTGGAAAAAAACATCATCATTCTTAATCTGAGCAATATTGTTTCATCAAGGATTGGAGAAACTTCACAAAACATCAAAATGATCTTTGATAAAGCCGCGAGAGAAAGATCAGTTCTCTTCCTTGACGAGCTCGATCAGATCGGGAAAGCAAGGGGAAGCGACGATAAAGACGTGGGTGAAATGAGACGACTGGTGAATACTTTGATCCAACTGATCGATTATTATCCTGAACACGCTTTATTGCTTTGTGCTACCAATCATCCGGAGATCATTGACACTGCCTTATTGAGACGTTTCCAGTTAAAGATCAATTACGAAATGCCTTCCAACGAATTTCTGGATCAGTTTTACGACAGTTTGTTATCCGGATTCCCGGAAGATTTAAGAAATATTGAACGTAAATACGAAATTTCTTTTGCCGAAGCCAAAGATTATGCATTAACGATCGTAAAAGGAGAACTCATTAAAAACCTGGAAGCAAAAGCTGTTGAAAACAGCAATAAATCATTGATTTGATTTCTTAATTGATCTTCTCACATTATTCTTAGAAAATTTTCACAGAATTTCGAATTAATTTGATTTTCTATTGAGGATTTTTGTTAATTTTATATTATAGTTTGGATTGACGCATTGCGTTAATCTTGTTAGGCGATATGCTATGAAACAACGTTAGATTAGAAACAACAAATTTCTGAATGAGAAAAACGCTACTTGATTTAATTGAAAATACAATAATTCATCAATATGATTTACCAAATTCTACGACAGGAGTTTCAAAAACCATATTTTCTATTGATGACGACAAATGTTTTAAAACTACCAATAATAATGACTTTGCTGAAATTATTTATAATTCTATTTTAGAATATTCTTTTAATGAATTTGAAATTGAGAATAAAGATTTTGACAAATTGCACTTTATCGCCCTACAAACTAAATTAAAGTATAATCCTACTGCCGATTTAGAAACAAAAATTAAATACGGATTTTTAGGTGAAGTAGTTTTATTCAGCGTTTTATATTCACTTTTCAAGTCAAAGCCTCTTATCGCTAGAGGGTATTTTTATAATCCTCTAGAAAATTCAGAAACCAAGGGCTATGACTCCTATCATTTGGTTGAAAATAATGGACAAACTGAGCTTTGGTTTGGAGAAGTTAAATTCCATAAGGATTATAAAAGTGGAATAAAAAGTGTTTTTAAGAATATAAGTAAAGCTATTTCGGATAGTTATCTACAATCAAATGTTTTCGCTATTTCTAATGAAATAAATAATCTTCAATATAGAGGTTCAAAAATTGAAACCGTAATAAATGATTGGATGGAAAACCCATATTTGTCTATAATTGAAGAAATCAAACAACATAATATGAAGTTAGTTTATCCTGTGATGCTATTATATGAAGAAGATGACGCAGGATATGATGATAGTATCAAAAATATTCCGACACATATTCAAAGTGAATATACATCTACAAGCTATAGTCTGTCAATTCCATATTCAATATTTTTCATTTTAATTCCAATGAAAGATGTTAAACTTATAAAAGAAGATGTCATAAAATGGATAGAATCGAAGAAACCACTTATGTCCTAACACAACTTAATAGATTCAACCAGAAACAGATTACCAATGATTCATTGGTAAAATCAGTCTGTGATTATTTTGATATTATAAAATCAGACAATTTAAGCCAGTCGGATTTAAAGTTTCTTAAATATTTATCTAATATCGTTGGAATACCTCATTATTATGATTTATTAGATAGCTTTAATCAAAAATCAGAGATAGAGGAGATTAATTTAAATACATTTGCCTCTTTCTTGTACGAAAGTATTTTACATACTTCTGAAACAAAAAAAGTTCATAAGTATCAAATGGATATCTTGAATCTATTTGAAAAAGGCAAATCAAATAGATATTTTCTTTCAGCTAGTACATCATTTGGGAAAACACACATTGTTTTTGAAATCATCAAAAAAATGAATTATACAAATGTGGTTTTAATTTTCCCTACAATTGCATTATTATCAGAAAATCTAGAAAAACTTATTTCGGATGAATCATACTCTTATTTTAGAGAAAAATACAACATTCATACTTTAAGCGAAGTATCAGAGTTTGGAAATAATAACTTGTTCATTTACACTCCCGAGCGTTTTTTATCATTCAAAGAGAAAAATCCAAATACAATAGTTTTCAATTTTGCATTCATTGATGAAATTTACAAAATAGATAACGAATATTTATTAGATGATGAAATCAAAGAAAATGAAAGAGATGTTGCCTATCGATTATCTGTTTTCTATGCATTAGATAAAAATGTAGATGTTCTTCTTGCTGGTCCTTATATTGAATTTTACGACAAGCAAAAAAATGGCTACAACAATTCATTCGACAATTTTCTCTCTAAAAATCAGATTGGTCTATTAAATTATAACCAGTTTGAAATTGTAAGCAAGTCTTATAATAATATCAAAACAAGGAGACAAATAAAAGTAGATAACCAACTTCAATTTGATTTTAATTCAAATAGTAAAAACGACAGGCTAATAGAAATACTAAAAAAAATAAAAGCAATCAATGAAAATTCTATTATTTATTGCTCTACAAGAGCATATACGGAAAATTATGCAAAAAACATTTTAGAATCAGGTGCTTTTGAAAATCATTCAGACACTAACTATTCAGATTTTATTACACATATTTCTAAAAACTTTAATAAAGATTGGATAATTGTAAAATCTTTACAGAAAGGAATTGGAATACATCATGGATTAGTTCCAAAATACATTCAAAAAGAGATTATTTCACTTTTCAATAATGGAGAATTAAACACACTATTATCTACCACTACAATCACAGAAGGAGTTAATACATCTGCAAAGAACTTAATTGTGTTACATAGTAAGAAAGGAGATAAAGAATTAAAAAAGTTTGATGCTAAGAATATTGCAGGAAGAGCTGGTAGATTTTTATATCATTATTCAGGGAGAGTTATTGTACTTCAAAATGATTTTATGAAAGCGATAGAAGCCGAACCAGAAGGTATTAAACACAAAAATTACGATTTACAAGCTCCTAAAGATGAGATTGATTTATTTTATTCGAGTGACGAATTCCTATCAGAAACTGACAAAACGAGAAAGCTTAATATTAAACTAGAGCAAGATAAGCGAGGAATTCCTGATGAAATTTTTAATTTAT
The DNA here is from genome assembly GCA_023426625.1 of Bacteroidota bacterium. Classification (GTDB taxonomy): domain Bacteria; phylum Bacteroidota; class Bacteroidia; order Flavobacteriales; family Weeksellaceae; genus Chryseobacterium. The sequence continues at coordinate 6,611 of JAFAAJ010000054.1, read as the reverse complement.
ATAAAGTTGTTAGTAGACTTGATAAAATTAATCTTTATGATGAAATAAAAAAATTGACTAATTCTGAAATTGATAATATTAAAGTGTTAATAAGAACCATAAATTTCAAGATGGACATTGATTATGATGGTTTTCAAGTAATTTTAAAAGTAATTCGCCCTATAGTTAAAAACCAAAAACTTCAATTCTTAATAGACTATAAAGGAGAAGCTAATCAATACTCTACATTAACACATTTAACACATTTCTATTTAACAGGTGGTTTTTTAGGTTCTGTAAAGTATAAAATGAATAGTATGTCGGTTGACAAAGCAATTTCTGAAACAGCAGAATTTGTTTATAATACATTAAAATATCAAGTAGTAAAATACTTAGGAGTGTTTAATATCATATATCGTTACATTCAATCTCAAGAAAATAATAAACCATTTGATGATATAACCGGTATCGATAGACTTCTTGTTAAACTAGAATACAATGCTTTAACAGATTATGGCCGAATTGCAAGCGATTATGGTGTTCCATCAAATGTTCTTGATTATTATGAAAGTTTAGAAAATAAAGCCAAATCCGAAGAACTTAAATCAAATTTTGACAACTATGAAAAGAGTATATTTGATAAGGTCGAAAAAATCATAAAAGGCGCAGATTAGAAGCACAATCGCCTAACATCGGTTTTGCGCAATGGCGGTTTAAGGGAGAAATTGAAAGTTACCTAAGGTGAATCTACGATTTCACTTTTTTTTGTCGTAACAGCCTTTTATTTATGAACGACTTATTTATTTTTTTATGGTGTTCATGATTTTTCAATTATGAACGGAGTGTTAATTTTTTTTGTGTTCATGATTCGCAAGCGAATTCCTTTTTTCATAAATTAGAGAACAATAAAAGGCAGCTATATTCCTTTGGTAATTGTATGGATGCGTGGTAAAATGGAAGATAATAATATATTAATAAAAAAATGGATAGTTATAAGCAACACTATCAATGTCATTGCTTTTATACTATTTTATTTATCGAAATATAAAGATTCATATTTAATTTTATATGTTTCAATTACTACTTTTGTTTTCAACGGCATTTTAACTTTTAGTTATTATCTAAAGATGAAAAAACTTAAAGAAAATCTAGTGCATTACAAAAAAAGTTTAAATCAATTTTATATTAGGTTTTTCTTCATAGTCTTCTTCATAGTTTTTGGGATAATGATGTTAACAAAGCATATTGAACTATAAAAAACGTTGCACAACATCAGTAACGTTACATAAACTCTCTAAAATCCTAAAAACTAAAAACATCAACCTCATTACGGCCTCATTAGCCTGTTAGGCATAATTTTCTCCAAAAAAAATCTGTATAAAATAAAAACTTGTACGAATTACCAAAATTTGGTAACTTTGATTAGTGGAATTTTAAAACATACTAAGATGGGACGAAATACATCTGTTTCTTTAGGAAATTATTTTGAAGATTTTGTAGATAGCAAAGTCTCTCAAGGAAGATATAAAAATGCGAGCGAAGTTATTCGTGCTGGACTTAGACTTTTAGAAGAGGAAGAAAACAAAATTCAAATTCTTGAAAAAGCAATTCAAGAAGGAATAGATAGTGGAATTGCTAAAGACTTTAATTCTAAAAAGCATCTTGAAACTTTAAAAAACAAAATGAAAAATAATGGCTAAATATTATTTTTCAAACAAAGCAGTTGAAGACCTGACGAAAATTTATGAATACACTTTTGAATTTTGGTCAGAGAATCATGCAGACAAATATTATCAAGAACTTATTGAATCTTGTGAATTGTTAGCTGAAAATCCTAATATTGGAAAAAATTATACTGAAATTGATTCAAAAATTTGTGGATTTTTAGCTAATAAACATATAATTTTTTATAGAGTAATTGATGTTCAACAGATTGAGGTTATTAGAATTCTAGGAGCTCAAATGGATTTAAAAAACAGAATAAAAGAATAATAAAAACTACGCCTAACATCGGTAATGTTACACAACTCCCTAAAATCTTAAAAACTAAAAATATCGATCTCATTACAGTCTCATTAGTTAGTGGGCTTTTTTTATATCGGAAATTTTTGCCGTGAAAAATAGAGGGGCAAATTCAGATTGAAAGGAAGTGAAGGGCGATTTATAGAAAGTTCTCATTTTTTTGCCGCAACAGCCTTTTATATTTATGAACGACTTGTTTATTTTTTTTAGGTGTTCATGATTTTCAATTCCTTTTTTGTTAATTTAGTAAATAATAAAAAGCTGTGGCTCAAGTAAGTGCAAAATTGAAAGTTTTCGCTTCAATTCCCGCCACTGACGCCAAGCCCCAAAACGCTGTGCGCAATTATTTACCAACATTATGAATAAAACTTTCATTATATTTTTTTTTATTTCATTTGTCAGAATTTTCGGTCAGAATGAAGAAAAATATTTATTCCAATCAAGTCCATCATTTCATAATGGTTTTAAATTAGAAATTAATGATAAAAATGAAATTATTTTTATTACTGAAAATAATTATTATGTTCTTGATTCTTTGAAAAAGAATTATACTTCATTCCCTAATTTTTCCTCACAAATAAAAATTTTTGAGGATAATAAATTTCTTTTGTCTAACAGTAAAATTGAAAAACAAGTTTCAATAGAAACTAAAAAAGATGTAATAAAAATATTGGAACAAATAAGTTTGGTTTGTCCAAATATTGATCCAATAAAATTTGGTTATGATGGAATAATATTTAATTCTTATTTACCAAATGGAAAAAACTGTAAATTTTGGAGTCCTGCAGAAAAAACTGAAATTTCAAATTTAATATTAAAATTACTTTCAAAAATTTCAGAAATATATACACCAAATGCATTTATTGATAACTACATTTATGAAACAAAGCAATATTTACTAAATGATAGAGAATCATTCAGTATAAAATCAAGTAATCCGTTAATAATCAAATTATATCAAATGTCAAATTTTGGATGTGGAAATTTTGAGAAACAAATTAAAAACCTACCAGACAGAAATGAAATTTATGTGGACATAACGGAATTATCACCTTATTATATTGATGAAAATTGCTTAATAGAAACTATTAATAAGAAATTTAAATCAGTTAAGGTAATTCAATCGAAAGAAATTGATAAATTCAACAAATTATAACTGCGTACAACATAACCGTTGCAACTCCCTAAAATCCTAAAAACTAAAAATATCAGCCTCATTACAGCCTTATTAGGCTGTTTTTATGTCGGAAAATTTTAGCGTGAAAATAGAGGAACTAATTCAAAATGCAACCGAGCCCCCCCTTATGAAGATTTTATTTCTGGAGCGAAATTAACATTCATTACATTTGGAACAATAATAATCTAAATACACTTTCTTATTGTATTTTCACCTATAATTCTGATACCATTAGTATACAAATGAGTTTTGATTATCGATTTTTATTGAGTAAAAGGATATTGTATTATATTTGGTGAAAACAAATATAATCTATGAAAGCCAAAACATTCCTTTCTGTTACACTATTCTTACTTACATTCCATTCAGTTTGTTCACAAAAACTTTTCAAAGCAATCGAAGACCAGAATATTGAAAAGATAAGCAAATTAATTGATAAGGGAGAAAATGTTAATCAGCAAATAGAAAATGGTTTAACGCCTTTATTTTCAGCTGCTGCAACAGGAAATATTAAAATTGTAGAACTTCTGCTTAGCAAAGGTGCCAATGTAAACACTCAATTGGAAAGCAAAGCTACAGCACTGCATATTGCTGCCTAGGTGAATTTCCTTTATACTGGCATTCTTTAAGAACAAAACGGTTGGAATTTTTATGTACAAATTATTATCAAACAACTTAATGTTATTAATCTATTTTCTAATTGCTGCAATAGGAGTAAATAGATGTAGAATTACTAATTTAACTACAAAATAAATGTTTTTTTGAATCTTTAAATTCTAAAACTTGTCTATTCGAATCTATATCAAGAAACAAAATAAGTTAATAATATTTAAAATTATAAAATTTTTGATTATAAAAATAAATCAAAAATCATCTATTACAGTTTTTTTATCAAAACTAGTTAAGTATTCTTTTTTTTATATTTTTGGGCGCTGGAGTTTTCCCTATTACATGAATTATATAGTATATACATACTTTCAGTAATTAATTTTTTAGAAAAAAATGAAGCAACCCGTATTAGCGTTAAAAGTCTTTGAGACTTTTTCCGAATAATTTCAAAAATTGAATTATTCGGAAAAATTCATAAATTAACATTACACTAAAATTACCTATTATAAATTTTTAAATATAAAAATGAAAATATTTAACACCGCCTTTGTTTTAATCTTATTAAGCTTTTTTTCAATATTCTTAAATTCTTGTACAACTGAAAATTACACTGATGGTGATCAATTGATATCAAATCATATAGATAAATCTTTAAGAAATGGAGAGTATTCTGAATTAATGATTGAATTTGAAGAGAGATTAGCTAGAGATGAAAGCTTTATTAACTTTACAAGATCATATTTTAAATCTAAGATTCTTATTTCTGAAATTGAAATAAAAAAAATAATAGAAACTGATTATGAAGTTGAAATGGTTAATGATAGTATAAACATTGAAACAGTTGCTGTTCAAAGTTCACTTGCAGATCTCACTTTATTTTATCATTATAACCAAGATTTCGATTTATTATCTGATGAAGAAAAAGAAATTGTTGCTAATAATGTATTAATGAAGGCTTATGATAATGTTAACAGAACTTTAGCTATAAATCCAAATGCTACATTTACAGAAAGTTCACTTGAATCTGCTATTGTAGATTTTCAAAACGATTTCGATAATCTTGTAAGTATATTACCTCCTACTGTGACAAATCCTAATACTGGTGATATTATTGCAAGTACAGATGGCTTAACATGGGAAGAAGTAGGTGGTTGTGCTATAGCAGGTTTAGGATCGTTTATTGGAAGTCATTGGAAGGTTGTTAAGGGAATCTATGGTCTTCTAACAGGTGGACCTGTAACATACACATTAGTTTTAGCAGCCGTAGGTGTTGTGTGTCCACAAATTAAAGCAGCATCTGCAATTGCTAGTTTTGCTGCATGTATTATTAAAGAATATATTTGGTAAGAATTTCAATGATTAGAAATATTTTAGTATCAATTGGCTTTTTGACTTTGTATTTCTGTAGGTTTATACCACTAACAGTAACAATTTTACTCATTTTTATTATAACAATGATAATTACAGCCAATGAGATTATAAATGACACAAAAGGAAAAAATGAAAAACTTAAATATTTTTTTGCTGTATCTATTTATATTTTAATTTTTATCCTAATATACTTCTATATGAAGATCAACAATTTAGAGATGGGAGAATTTACATTCAGGTAATTTTTATTCTCCTAAAACTTTATCAATTCAACAAAGCAAAAACCCCTCTCAGATTGAAAGGGGTTCATTATATCTAAAATAGTTAATTACATATAAGCTTCAATAGGCTCACAAGTACAAACCAAGTTTCTGTCTCCATACGCTTCATCTACTCTGGATACAGAAGCAAAGAATTTGTGGTCTCTTACCCACTCTAGCGGATAAGCTGCCTTTTCTCTGCTGTATGGTTTATCCCAAGAATCGGAAACTACCAATTGTTCTGTGTGAGGTGCATTTTTCAATACGTTGTTTGTTGGATCAGCTTCACCGTTGGCAATTTCCTCAATTTCTTTTTTGATGGAGATCAAAGCTTCCGCAAAACGATCGATCTCTGCTTTGCTTTCAGATTCTGTAGGCTCGATCATTAGAGTTCCTGCAACCGGGAATGAAACCGTAGGTGCATGGAAACCATAATCCATCAATCTTTTCGCTACATCTGCCACTTCAATTCCTAAAGACTTGAACTGTCTGAAATCTACAATACATTCGTGAGACACCCTTCCGTTTCCGTTGGAATATAAGATCGGGAAGTGTTCTGCCAACACTTCTTTTAAGTAGTTAGCGTTCAGTATAGCGTGTTCCGTTGATTTTTTCAATCCTGCAGTTCCTAGCATTTTGATGTAAGCATAAGAGATATTCAAGATCAATCCTGAACCGTAAGGCGCAGCTGAGATCCCTTCAATAGCTTCTTTAGCTCCAATTCTGATGTTTGCGTTGGTAGGAAGGAAAGGAACCAAGTGTTTAGCTACACAGATCGGACCTACTCCAGGACCTCCTCCTCCGTGAGGAATTGCAAAAGTTTTGTGGAGATTCAGGTGACAAACGTCTGCTCCGATGTTTCCAGGACTTGTATATCCTACCTGAGCATTCTTATTTGCACCGTCCATATACACCTGTCCCCCGTGTTGGTGAATCAGGTTGGTAATTTCTTTAATGTTTGCATCGAAGAATCCGTAAGTAGATGGATACGTGATCATCACACAAGACAAGTTTTCAGAATGCTGTTCCGCCTTAGCTTTAAGATCCTCGAAGTCAATCTCTCCGTTTTCAAGATTTTTCACGACAACAATTTTCATTCCTGCCATAGCTGCAGAAGCCGGGTTGGTTCCGTGTGCAGATTGAGGAATCAATACAACATTTCTGTGCCCTTCTCCCCTTGAGATGTGATATTC
>JAFAAJ010000025.1 GCA_023426625.1 Bacteroidota bacterium | reverse complement strand
TCAAAGAGAGTTTTTTCATACTTGTGTTTTTAAAAAGGTTAATAGTTTATTTAATAAAAAAATCCGCATAAATATAAAAATTTATCACCAAATATTGAGTCACCTCAATATGATTTATATAAGGTTTTAATTTTTATTACGGTAAAGGTAATGCGCTAATACGTCAAAACTTGCCGTGTTAGAATGCTATGGTGATTTTTGCAAAAAGAAAATAAAACATGAAATGAACTTAATATATTTGTTTTATCGTTCGGACTTAATCACATAAATTTCGGCAAAAGTGGTGAAAGCTCCTTTATGTAGTTAAAGATATGTCTGACTAGTCCTGAAAAAAGTTGACTAGTTTTAATTCAAATATAAATAAAAGACTTTAACTTATCCCAAAAAACTCCCTTAAAGCCTCCACATTCTTCTTGTCATTTCCCACAAATATTTTATCATCGGTGATGAATACAGGGCGTTTCAAAAAAGTGTAATGATCCAGAAGTAGTTTTTTGAAATCTTTTTCCTCCAAAGACTTTACATCAATTTCTCTTGCCTTGATCTGGGTGGATTTTTTACTTAATAATGCTTCATAAGATCTGGTACGCTTATACATTTCAGCAAGTTCTTCTTTTGTTATGGGCTCTTTTTTTATTTCACGAAGTTCCCAATCGGTAAGATCAAATTGCGCTAAAATCTTTCTGCATGTATCGCATGTATTAAGATAGAATACTTTTTTCATTTGTTTGTCCTCTAATATATTTTAATATAACCTTTCATAGTTTTTCTTCCTCAAAAGTAGGGTTTAATCCAAAATTCTGAAAATTATTAAATACCTTTATTTAAATTTTATAAAAATGGATAACAAACCCATTAGTTTTCAGTTTATTTCGGAACCTTCGGATGTTAACTACGGAGGAAATGTACATGGCGGAAGTGTCATGAAGTGGATCGATCAAGCCGGATATGCGTGCGCTACAACCTGGAGTGGGAATTACTCCGTAACGGTATATGTTGGTGGAATCCGCTTCTATGAACCCATCAAGATCGGAGAAATTGTAAAAGTGGAAGCACAGGTCATTTACACAGGTACTTCCAGTATGCATATTTCCATTAATGTTTTTTCAAGGAACCTGAAGCAGCCGAATTTCGACAAGAAAACACACTGCATCATTGTCTTTGTGGCGGTAGATGAAAACGGTAAAAAGCTTCCCGTTCCTAAGTGGATCCCGGAAACAGAAGCAGAGAAACAACAGGAAGAGTACGCCATACGATTGATGGAACTCAGAACCCAGATCGAGGACGAAATGAAACCGTTTTTATAAAAGAAATAAATGCTAAGAAAAGATTTTATTAAAATTTCCTCACTAAGTTTTCTGGGTCTTTATTCCTGCGGAATTTCCGGAATGGCAAGTCAAAAAAGGACATTAGCAATACAACTATATACCGTTCGAGATGCTATATCCCAAAATTTAGAAAGAACTTTGGAAAAGTTAGCCGCTTTAGGGTATACGGAATTGGAAATTTATGGATATGACAGAACTTTTTTCGGGAAAAACAAAACGGAATTCAAGTCGATCCTGAAAAATACCGGTTTAAAGGTCATCAGTTCACATCATACAACGGGAATTACAGATAAAAGTCAGGGAACTTTGCTCAACAATTGGGAACAATCCGTTGAAGACCTGCATTTCATCGGAGCAGATTATATGGTCTGTTCCTATCTTTTTCCGGAAGAGAGAAGCATAGGGCATTACAAAAAGCTTCCGGAATTGTTTGAAAGGTCAGGTAAAATGACAAAGAAAGCAGGTATTCAGTTTGCATATCATAATCATGATTTTGAATTTGAAAAATTTGATGAAAATCAAAATGTATATGATTTTCTTCTGGAAAATACCTTTCCCGAACTCGTGAAAATGGAACTTGATCTCTATTGGATCTCAAAAGCAGGCATTGATCCTTTGACATACTTTGAAAGATTTCCCGGAAGGTTTCCTTTATGGCATGTAAAAGATATGGAGAAAGGCAGCAAAGATTTCACGGAGATCGGCAGTGGAACGATCGACTTTAAAAGAGTATTTGAGGCGAGGAAAAAAGCTGGTTTAAAGCATTGGTTTGTGGAGCAGGATTCTGGCAACAAAGATATTTTTGAAAGCATCAGAATAAGCCGGGATTACATTTTGAATAATAGTTTCTTTTTTAATTATTAATCTTAACGCAAAGGTTTGAGAAAGCAAAGTTTTACAGAATAGATATGCTGAAGCCTGTGCGTTTATTTGTGGTAAAAATCCTTTATATTTTTTTAATTTCTGTGTGTTAAACTCTCAATTTTTATAAAATCAGATAAGATCAAAGACAACAAAAACCTTTTGGAGAACCAAAAGGCTTTTGTCTATTAAATGTGGAAATGTTTATTTCACTTATATAGCAGACTGGCCACATGTATACACTTGCGGACATGCTATATACTGTATGCAATATTTTGGTCCGGTTACAGAACCTGAGCAGCTGCATCCACAAAGGGATAAATCCGGTAAACCGATCGCTCCTCCTGCAATGTTTTTAAGATCTTCTTTCTTTAACTTTTTAGCGTTTTTTAAAATGTTGTTTGACATGTAATTTGGTTTTTGATATTAAACAAATAGTTTTAGTTCTTTTTCAAAGTTAAACAAATATCTAATATTTACAATACATTTTAATAAAATTTTAGACAACAAACTGATTTTATTAACGTTACCTTACAATAAACATAAAAAACGAGATACCCCATTTTTTAAACACTATTCCGTAAACTCAAGATCTTTATTATGGGTTTCAGAAATCGTGAGTGCTGAATAGATTGCTAATCCAAATACGATGACACCTAAAAGAGCCGCACTTACAATAATGGAACAGGTATTTTTGAAAAAATCAAAGGTGAGAATCATAATGGGAACCAGACCTCTTACCATATTGGGTACTGTAGTGGTTGCTGTATTCCGGATATTAGTTCCGAACTGTTCAGCTGCCAAAGTCACAAACATAGCCCAATATCCTGTTCCTAATCCCAACCAGACACAGAAGATATAGTATTTGCTTTCCGTATTTGTATTTCCAAAAAGCATAATGCTAACGCCGATCAAAGTAAAGATCAGCATATAGAAAATAGCCATTTTTCTCGATCTCAATGCATGAGAAATAAAACCGCTCATCAGATCACCCACAGAAATCCCAATATATGCCCACATAATGGCTTTTCCCGGACTGATTTCTTTAATTCCTAATTCAGGGGCAAACTGATTGGCCAAAACAGCCAAAATCCCAATACAATACCATGTTGGTAATCCTACGGCAATACATTTCAGGTATCTTATCAATCGGTCCTTATTCGTGAAAAATGAAAAGAAATTTCCTTTAGATACACTCACATGTTCTATATTTTTATAAATCCCCGATTCGGAAACGCCGATTCTCAGGAACAGAAGCAAAATTCCTAATCCACCTCCAATAATGTAGGAAATATTCCAGCCACCGGCCAATTCTACGGTTAATTGAGCAACAACCGCTCCCATAAGACCAAATCCTGCAACTACGGAAGTTCCTATGGCCCGAAGGTTTTTAGATAAACTTTCAGAAACCAAAGTGATTCCCGCTCCCAACTCTCCTGCCAATCCGATTCCAGCAACAAATCGAAGCAGGGCATATTGATATACGAGATATTTTTCAGGAAAATATGTTAAAAATCCACAGGCTATATTGGCTAATGAATATACAAGGATAGAACCGAACAAAACCGAAAGCCTTCCTTTCTTATCACCAAAAATTCCCCACAGAACGCCACCCAACAGTAAGCCGACCATCTGACAATTAAGAATAAAAGTTCCGTCAATATCCGGATCCAGACCTAAAGCCTTTAAACTCGGAATTCTTACAATCCCAAATAAAAGCAGGTCATAAATGTCTACAAAGTAGCCTAAAGCGGAAATAACAACGGGAATGGAAAATATATGCCTCAGTTTTGACGAGAGAGAAAGTTCTTGCATTAATTTTTTTAGTTTGGATAAAAATAAAAAAACCTTTCAATTTCTTGAAAGGTTTTCATTAAATATGTTATTCTAATTATTATCTCGCAATATTCACTGCTCTTGTTTCTCTGATCACAGTTACTTTCACCTGTCCCGGATAAGTAAGTTCATTCTGGATCTTTTCTGAGATGTCATAAGAAAGCTGAGAAGCTACTTCGTCATTTACTTTTCCGCTTTCTACCATCACTCTCAATTCTCTACCTGCCTGGATCGCATAAGCACTTGATACTCCGTCAAAGCTTAATGCAGCAGATTCAAGGTCTTTTAATCTTTGGATGTAAGATTCCAACACCTGTCGTCTTGCTCCCGGTCTTGCTCCCGAAATAGCATCGGCAACCTGAATGATCGGAGATAGAAGTGACTTCATTTCGATTTCATCGTGGTGAGCACCGATTGCATTCACAACTTCTGGATTTTCACCATATTTTTCAGCCCATTGCATTCCTAACAAAGCGTGCGGAAGTTCAGATTCCTGCTCCGGAACTTTACCAATATCGTGTAAAAGACCTGCTCTTTTAGCCAGTTTTACGTTTAATCCTAATTCAGCCGCCATTGTTGCTGCAATATTGGCAACCTCTCTGGAGTGCTGCAGAAGGTTTTGTCCGTAAGAAGAACGGTATTTCATTCTACCTACAATTTTGATCAGTTCAGGGTGTAATCCGTGAATTCCAAGATCAATGATCGTTCTTTTTCCAACTTCGATGATCTCTTCTTCGATCTGTTTTCTTGTTTTTTCTACAACTTCTTCAATTCTTGCAGGGTGGATTCTTCCGTCTGTAACCAATCTGTGAAGTGATAATCTGGCAATTTCTCTTCTTACCGGATCGAAACATGAAAGTAAGATAGCTTCCGGAGTATCATCAACGATGATCTCAACTCCTGTTACCGCTTCCAAAGCACGGATATTTCTACCTTCTCTACCGATGATTCTACCTTTAACTTCATCTGATTCAATATTGAAAACAGATACGGAATTTTCGATAGCCTGCTCTGTTCCTATTCTCTGAATGGTTTGAATAACAATTTTTCTTGCTTCATTCTTTGCATTCAGCTGGGCTTCTTCCATGATGCTCTGAACGTGCGCCTGAGCTCTTGTTTTAGCTTCAGCTTTCATAGACTCCACCAATTCAGCTCTGGCTTCTTCAGCAGAATAGTTGGAAATTTTTTCAAGGATTTCAACCTTTTTAGCCGTTACAGAATCTAATTCCTGTTGTTTTTTATCTAAAATCTCATTTTTCTTAGCATAATCTGCGATCTGCTTATCAAGATCTTTTTCAAGTTTTCCTGCTTTGCTCAGCTCTTCGTTCAGCTTATGTTCTTTATCCTTAATCCTTTTTTCCACCTCCTGCATCTTCTTTTCACGAGCCTGAATATCAGCATCATGCTGTGATTTCAGTTCCAAGAATTTTTCTTTTGCCTGGAGATTTTTTTCTTTTTTTATGGATTCAGCCTGTACATTAGCTTTTTCTATAAGGTTTTCGGCATTTTTCTTTGCATCATCTATTATAAATTTAGCTTTTGAGTTCAGTGAGCTTCTGGAGAATATCATTCCTATCACTGCACCGACTACTAAGCAAATCACGCCGACAATAATCGCGGTTGTTGTCATATATATATCGAGTTTTAATTGTCCTGTTTACATAAAAAAAGCCTACAATAATCCAGTGATTTAGAGTAAACTCCTAATCAACACGATTTGAACTGATTTCCATTGTCTGTAATCCGGAAGACCGGCACGCCATTCAATGGACATTTGTTCGGTAATTGTTTAGCGTTGAGTTTACCTTTAATGTGTTAGAATTATTGTAGGCAGCTCTTAGGAAAAAAAATCTATTTCCCAATTTCATTTAACGACTGATTAATTTTGACTAATCTTTCGTTCGTTGAATGTATATTTTTTTCGTAGTTGAGCGATATAACTTCTGCGTTTGTTCCCAATTTCAAGGCACACATGGCCAACGCATCCTGTTTATCTCTCACATCGAAATTCTGTTCAAAATCTTTAATCATATTTTCAATCTGCTTCCCTACTTTACGCAAAGTTTCTTCCTCTGCTGCCGGTACGTTCAGCGGATATACCCTTCCTGCGATGTTAATGGTAATTCTTCTTACTTCCATTATAATCCACTGTTTTGAAGCTGTGCAATACAGAAATCTATTTCCTTAACTAATCTGTTGATATGGTTTTTCATTAACCTGTTGTGTTCAGGATTTCCTGATATTGCTGAATAAAGTTTTATATTTTTTTGTTCTTCTGCTAATACCTGATTTTTCTTTCTTTCCTCGTCGTATTTCTTCTTCAGTTCTTCATGTTCAATATTTAATTCCGATAACTTTTCAGCAAGATTACGATAGTTCTTTTGTAAGTTCGAAATCTTTTTTTCCAGTTCTGAAAAATTGTTTTCTAAATCTTGAAGCATTTCAGGTTTTATATATTCTAACTAATAGCAAAAATATGAAAATAATAATATTAACAAAAATAAAATACCCTATATTTTGCCTGTGAAACAAAAAAGGAGATGCAAAGCACCTCCTTATATTTTAAATTCATATAAATCTTATTCAAATTTCAGAACAAACATTACGGCTCTTGTCTGTATCGTAGATATTGCAGATGACCAGTAAGGGGGTGTAGTAGCATTATCCGCCACTTTTTCGTTATTCATAAAGAATGTTCCTCTGATTGCCGGTGTAAGTTTGAATTTATTGAAATAAAACTGGATTCCCATTTCAGCAGACCATGCAAAGTTGTGCGTGGTAGATCTGAAAACCTGTTGTAAGTTATCATCCTCCGATCCTGAATTGGACTGTAAATTCACTACATAATTCACCCCAGCTGCTACATAAGGTCTTGAGTTATACCATCTTTCTCCGTGAAGTTCCAACAATACAGGAACATCCACCAAAGTAGACTTGATATCTCTTACTTTATCATTTTCCGTTAAAGGAATTGGAGTAAAAGGAGGATTTGTTAAGCTTCCCTCTTTATAGAAATCATTTGCCTGTGTATTAAAAGTCAGCTGTCTCTGTGCAAATTGTAACCCTGGTTCTACTCTAAGATCTAAATAATCGTTAAGTCTCCATTTTCCGATAAGCCCTGCTCCAAAACTGAAACTTTCTTTAGATGTTACCAGATTCTGATTCCCTGCCATGCCATATCTGGGATGCAATACAATACGATAATCCAGCATGTTACCATTTAAATAAAACCCCCAGCTGAACACCTGCTGGTCAAAATCTTCCAGTTTGTCCATCCTGTTTCGGGTTCTAAATTGTGCATCTGCAAAAACTGCAATATTTACTGAGGCTAAAACCAGTACTTTTAATAAAAATTTATTCATAGGTTACTTTGTTGCTTTATAAATTGTGGCTATACCTAAACTTAGTTTTTTATATTCAACTTTTTTAAATCCTGTATCTAAAAGAATTTGTCTCATCTTTTCCCCGAAAGGAAAAGCATTTACAGAATCCGGAAGGTATGTATATGCCCTATTATCTTTAGAAACCAGTCTGCCAATAGCAGGTAATATGTTTTTGAAATAAAACATATAGAATGGTCCTAAGAAACCCTCAACTTTCGAAAACTCCAGTATATAAACACTTTTGTTATCTTTAACAACTCTTCTCAACTCTGCCAAACCCTTGGTAAGGTTCTCAAAATTCCTTACTCCAAATGCAACGGAAACAGCATCAAATCTATTGTCCTCAAAAGGCAGATTTTCAGCATCTCCTTTTTGCATGGAAATTTTGCCGTCTAATTTAAGTTTTTTTATTTTAATAACGCCAACATTTAACATTTGTTGCGATAAATCCAAACCAATTACTTTTGCATGGGTTCCTTTTTCTATGGTAATAGCGAGATCTCCCGTTCCTGTAGCCACATCCAGCACTTCCTGCGGGTTATCATTTTTCATCCATTTCACCAGCTTATTTCTCCATAAAACATCAATTTTCATGGATAAAACATGATTCAGGAGATCATATTTCGGTGCAATATTGTCGAACATATCCTCTACCTGGCTCTTTTTTGTAGCCTCAGAATTGTAGGGCGTTACCTGTTTAATATCTTTTGTCAAAACTTGTAATATTCTTTATAATAATTAAGATAATCTTGTTTTCTGAAAATTTTTGTGCGGGACTCTACTTTTTCAATATTCTTTATGATCTTATCATAATCTTCATCCACATTATAATAAAAATCCTCTGTATAAAGCCTACTGAAACGCTTTGCACCGCCAAAATATGTTTTTCCGTCTATCAAGGTTTTATCAAGAGCCAAAAGTAATGAATCTTTTTTAAGATTGTATCCATAATATTGACGATTGATATAATAATCCTGATGAGCAATGTTTAAAAGGCCTCTAACTTTATTCACCTGAAAAGCAGAATCATAAAGCAATGTCTTGTTCTTATCGAAAACTTTGATGGAGTTTTTGCCCTGTTTAAGGTCTACATTCACAGACTGCCCTCCCGAAATGATCCCTTCCGAACCATTATTGATACTATAGTAATAAGTATTAGGCGTAGGATTGTCTACTACATAATAGTTTTTCTTAGCCAAAAAAAGGAAATAAATCCCAAAAGCAAGTACAAATACCACAATAGCAATAAGTAAGCCTTTTAATGACGGATTATTTTTCATAGGATTGTAAAGTACAATTTTTGCAAATTTAATAATATTTTTAATTCTTTGTTATTAAGATTAATTAGTAACTTTGCATTTCCAAAAAATCATTTAAACGAAATGCCGAATACGATCATTATTGGTTCTGGATCTTATATTCCTAATAGAGTTATTGGTAGAGACTACTTCATGAATTCTGAGTTCTATACGGATGAAGGAGAAAAAATAGAAAAGCCTACTGAGGAAATTATTGCAAAGTTTGTAGAAATTACAGAAATAGAAAACAGAAGATTCATTGAAGAAGAGCTTTCCAACTCACAAATCGGATATGAAGCTGCTAAAAAAGCTATTGAAGATGCAAAAATAGATGGTGAAGAACTCGACTATATCATCTACGC
>JAFAAJ010000312.1 GCA_023426625.1 Bacteroidota bacterium | reverse complement strand
CAGTAAGGGTTATATTTATTCTTGTGAAAAATTCCCAGGACAGGCAATAAACCGGTCTCAACAATTGCTCTGGCAACAATGCTTCTGAGAACTGCATACCCAAAGTTGAAAAACTGATTGGGTGAATCTCCGAAACGTTGTCTGAGAAAATCGAGACTAATGAGATATTTCCAATAATGTTGTGCGGCAATGCCTTCCATATTGGTTATATCGCCTGATTTTACATTTTTTTGATATTCAATCATGGGTTCATGGTAATTTCCCAATTTCACTAAAACATTTTTCTGATTTTCAATTTTACACTCTATCGTCTGTTTCCAAAGTTGTTTTTTGAGCGGTTCACTTGCTTCCAACTGGTCTTTCACTCTGTCCGAATGTTCTGTATGACCAAAAAGCGGCAACATAATTCCATGCGGTAAATGATGGGTATCACAACTTACGACAACCACATTATTTCCCATCATTTTTTGGATAAGATTATGAGAAATGGTGATTTGATAATGATCCAACATCAATAATCCCAAATCTTCTACAGGAACACTACCCTTTTCCGCTTTTGTTTCCGGACAAAGGATTTTCATTTGTTCATCTTTGAGTTTGAGATAAGCAGGATTGCCGATGTAGATGGAGCGAGTAATCATTTTTATACTAGTTATTATTCTCCGATTTTTATAATTTCCCCAAGATGATTAATTCTGATTTTTGTTAATCTATCTAAATCGGAATTTTTAGAAATTTTTGTCCAGGTTATATTTTTTAATACTAAATCATTTCTTATAACAGAAGTTTCTAAATGATGCCTAAACTCTAAAACAAATTGTCCATTTGAACTCTTACTCATTTTCTGAACCCTAAACAATTTATCTGAAATCAGTTTTCTATTCTTCACATCAAAAAAATCGATTTCATTTTCTTCCTGCGGATTATCAGAATGTTTCACATCAAATACAAATAAATCATTGATTTGCATAGAAAATTGAAAAATCCCAAGTTCGTCATTATCATTTCTATTTACAATCGGATAAGGATTATTGTGTTCCGCTATGTTTAGCAACCCGATTTCTACTGCTTCCCAAAATGAAACTACTTTATCATTGTATTTTCCGTTTTCATCTTTATAGATCAAAGCGTGATGATTTCCGCCTGTTTTTGCATAACCGCTTCTCACTTTCTCAACCTTACTTTCGTCTGAAACCGTTACAGTTTTCAAAATCATACCATTTTTTAAACGAATTGGATTTTGCGACAGGTTTTTAAAAACTTCTTTAATCTTTCCGCCGTTCAATCTTTCTTTTATCACCCTCTTGCATTCATTATCTATAATTTTTTCTATTTGAGCCTCTGTAATATTTTCATTGACCTTAACACGTTTTGTATTTATCCATTGATAAAATGCAACCTCTTTTAATTCCTCATTTTTATAAAGTACTGGTTCTTTTTTCAACGTTTTTACAGCAAAAGCAATTGTCGGATTATTGTCAAATTTCGCAAGATGCTGATAAAGTATTTCTTTAATTTCAGGATTTACAATCATTTCGATTTCTTCCACTGAAATCTTATCGCTGAGTTTCATTTTCTTTTCGGCAATACGTTTCACACGTCCCATTATAGTATCTTCGTGCAATCTTGCACGAGGAACCCAAGTTATTTTTGGTTCTACATTTTTAGGTATATTGATATTTTTTGTAAGAACCTTACTATTCTCTTTTTTGAAAGAAATAAAAATCTCTTCGAGATGCTTTTGGGCTTCTTTGCGAATGTTTGGTATAGAGCATTCTATAATATTTCCCTGCTGTGCCGAAAATTCTTTTATAGAAAACTTTCCTTCTAAAAATTCTTCAATCTCTTCTATTTCTTTTTGGCTCAATGCATCTCTTTCATACTGATAAATTTTGTTAAGATTATTGAGTTTAAAAATAATTTTTTGATCGGTTAAAGCACAAATCAAAGCATCAACAGCGTGATGTCTGTGGTCATCTCTTTTGCTCCAATCGGTAATGATTTCAAACGTTTTGGTTTGTCCGTTATTTGTTTTTATGGTTTTTTCCTCAACCTGACCAATGGCTTTGTATTTGTCAAAAGTTAGTTCTTGTAACAGATTTTTCAATTCCCATTCTTCACGTAAAAAATCAGTTACCTGCCCTGTTGTAGTGTAAACATTTGGACAAACGGTTTTTAGTATTTTTACCGCTTCTTTAGCAATGTATTGGGAATCTTTTTTCATTCTTTCAACAAAATCTGAAGGAATATCTTCACCTTTGCACAGCAAATTATCAAATTTAGATTTTGAAATGCTCCCTTTTCCGTCGTTATACAAAGCATTTACTTTTTCTATATATTGCCCCAATGCATCTTCTCCTTTAGATTCCATGAAATCATAGGCAGTTTTCTGTCCTTTATTGAAATTGCATTTTCTGTGAGCAATAATATAGTTACTCATAGCATTGCTAAAAGAACGGGATTTTGGTAAAATATGCTCAATATCCGCATTACCCGTAAGCATATCTGTTCCATTAATAGGACTATTACAATATAAGCATTCGTGAGTAGTTTCTTCCCAAAGAATATAACGCTTTACATCACGTCCGTTTACTAACTTAAATCCATACTCTTCAATAAGTTTTTTCCTTATAGCATCGTTATTTCTCTTGTTTTTTGAATTTGCCTGAGAAATATTTTTTCGAGTTTTCGCATTATTCCTTAATTCCCTCGCTAACTCAACTCTTATTTCATCAATTTTACCGTATTTCTCAATTACAAGATTTACGGCATTTACAACCTGATTTAGAATTTGCTCCACAACAGGATTTCTCAGTTCATTTTTTTTAAGTTGCTTTAATTTTGATTTAAGTTTTATTTCTGTTTTATATCCACTATGATCATAACCTACTTTATCACAAGCCTCACTGTAACCCAATCCATTTTTTAAATGTGGTAGTAATTTTCGAATAGCCCGAGTCGAAAGTCTTCCGTAATCAGAAGCATAACCAACTTTTTTAGCAATAATCTTCGATTGATTTTCAGAAAATGCAAAACGCTTTCTTAATGCGTTTACCACTTCTTCTTCTGTTGATAGCGAATAGGTAATATGCCACAATTCAAATAAGCCTCCTTTTTCGTCGCTGATATCTAAATTAAAGAATAAGTATTGTTCAATATTTTCTATTCCTGCCTCTTTCAAAGCATTTTTTAAGATCGCATAGGTTCTGCTTCCGTCTAATTCAGTAAAATTCAGATATATTTTTTCATTTCTTCCGTAACCTAAAAGTTTTTTGATTTCAGTTATCGATAATTTGTATTTTGCATTCAGATTTTCCCCATTCCATAAGGCATCTTTTAACTTTTGTTTTTGGTCTGGCGTAGGTTTAAAGGTTTCTCCACTTGGAGTTTTCCACGATAAATCATTTACTTTCTGCCAAATCCTGAACAATTCAAAATAAGGGGAACTTTTTGCTGTTGCTTTGTGATATTTTTCAAAAGAACATTCAGAAATTAAACCTTTCTGGCTTTTTAAAGGACGTTGATAATAAATAATTCGATTGCGGATTAAATCATATAATGTTGCTATATTATTATCCTCATTTGCTCCACCTGATAAAACAGAGTGATATTTTTTTTGTTCGTCCCAAATTCTGTCAAACTCTTCTATATATGAACTTCTTTGATAAGTGCGTTCGCGTAATAATACTTCAAAAGCATTTTTGGTATCCTGCAATTCTGAATATAACTTTTGTCCAATAGTTCTACCCGCCAATTCTTTTTCTAACGTGGCAATACGCTCTTTATATTCAGTTGAATTCTCGTCTTCTGAAACAGATTTTCGATTACTTAAAAAACCTCTGCGCTGATTTAATAATATAAAAACTCTACCCAATTCTTCTAAAGAAATTTGCTCCGAAACAGCCTTTGCTCTCAATCCATAAAGTTCAGTTGCTGAAAGATTGAATAAATTCTCCTCTGGGAACATATTATTTTCTTTCAAAGTCTGGTAAAGTTTATCCCGCCTTGCCTTAAATCTTTGATTATTTTTTCTGATTCCTCTTTTAATAGTTCTATCAAGGTTTTTGCTCGCCGTATTAC
>JAFAAJ010000282.1 GCA_023426625.1 Bacteroidota bacterium | reverse complement strand
TATATACTTGGCCGGAAGTTGCAGGAGTTGGTAAAACAGAAGAGCAACTGAAAGAAGAAGGAGTAGCTTACAAAGTAGGTTCTTTCCCGATGAGGGCTTTAGGAAGAAGCCGTGCAAGTGGTGATGTTGACGGATTGGTGAAGATCATCGCTGATGAAAAAACAGATGAAGTATTAGGAATGCACATTGTGGGAGCAAGAGCAGCAGACCTTATCGCAGAAGGAGTTATCGCTATGGAATTCCGTGCAAGCGCAGAAGACATCGCAAGAAGTTCTCACGCTCACCCAACGTATGCAGAAGCTATCAAAGAAGCAGCATTGGATGCAACGGCAAAAAGACCGATCCATATGTAATTAAAAGATTTTAAATCTGTATAAATTAAAGAGAAGCAATTTTTGCTTCTCTTTTTGTATATTTAATAAAAAACATGAGACTATTTTTATTAATTATATTTATTTCAGTTTTTTCTTTTGGTCAGAATATTAATTTGATCAGTAAAACAGTTTCCGAAATTAATCATATTAAAAATTATGAAATCAAAACTATTCCTTATTCCTATTTTATGGATAAAAACCAAATTGCAGCCAATGGAATCGAACTGAAAGGATTTTATAAAAATGGTAAACTTAAGAAGATTGAACATTTTGTAGGACTCTCAGCATGGAATATTATTACACAATATTTCTTTTCAGAACAGGGGAATTTGATTTTTGTTTTAATAAAAAAGTATCAAACCGTTGATGAAAATGGGTATATTCAAAATCCTAAACAGGTTTCAGAAAAAAGATTTTATTATGTTGATGAAAAGCTTCAGGAGGCTGTTGGAATTCTGAGAAATAACGATGAAGATCCTGATTATTTAAATGAGGTGCAAGCCTTAAAAAAAGATTTAGAGGAATATAAATAGGTTCAAATCTTCAATTTCCGTACCTTTGGAGCTTAATTATTCATTCATGTTACTAGGGAAAACTCAGACTTTAAAAATTTCAGACAAAAATAATTCAGGTTGGATATTAGCGGATGAATCCGGTGAAAAAGCTTTCCTTCCGAAAATTTTTATTCAGGAAGAAAAAGAAATTGATGAAGAAGTGGAAGTTTTCGTTTATCAGGATGACAATAAATTGAAAGCGACTACGGAAATTCCATTAGCCGAAGTAGGAGAATTCGCTGTGATGAGCTGTGTTCAAAGCTTGCCAAGTGGTGCTTTTATGGATTGGGGGATCATTAAAGACCTTTTTATTCCATACAAGCAGCAGAAATCCAAGATTGTTGAAGGAAAAAGATATTTGGTATACGTCTACGTGGATGATGACATGGAACTGATCACGGGGACTACCAAGTTCAAAAGAAATCCGCAATATCAGGATCTTCCATTCAAAAAAGGGGACAAGGTGGATCTTATCATGATGAATGAAAGTGAATTGGGCTGGAATGTGGTTATCAATAAAAAATATATAGGATTAATTTACAGTTCGGACGTGTTCAAGAAGCTATATCCATTATCAGAAGAAACCGGCTATATCAAAGCTATCAGAGAAGACGGGAAAATAGATGTATCTCTGCAGCCTGAAGGTTTTGAAAATATTGATGAGTTTAAAAAGAAGATTCTCGATAAGCTGGAAGAAAATTATGGATTGCTTTATCTTTCGGATAAATCTACACCGGAAGAAATTAAACATGAACTCCAGATGAGTAAAAACAACTTTAAAAAAGCGATCGGAGGACTTTATAAAGACAAGATCATCGATATTCTGGAAGATAAAATCAGATTATTATAAACAAAAAAGAGCAGAATTTTCTGCTCTTTTTTATTAATCCCTGTTCTTGATCAGTAACCAGCCCGTGTAAACTCTGCCGTCACTTACTTTGATGGTGTACCAGTAATTCCCGGTAGGTAATGGGCTTCCATTGAGCTTTCCGTCCCAGTTCAGCGGTTGCTTATTCATGGTGTGTTTAAAGACAGGTATTCCTTTTCTGTCATAAACATTTACTTCAGAGCCAGTGTAATTTTCCAGCCCTGCAATTCTCCATGTATCATTACGTCCATCATTATTCGGAGTGATGGCATTTGGAATATTGAAAATAGAGAATGGCTTTTGTCCGATAATACAGCCTCCTTTGGTTCTTACATACACAATGTATTCACCCATTTCAAGATTATTGAATGTGTTGGAATCCTGCCATGTTAAATTATCTAAAGAATATTCATAATTTCCGGAAGCAGACATGATAACAGTGGCCGAGTTATTGGTAACATTGATGGAGACAATCTCAGTTAAAACAGAATAGCTCGCCTGAACATTATCTGTTGCTTCACAGCCAAAATTATTCTTTACCGTTACAGAATAGTTTCCGGGTGTGGAAATAGTAATCGTTTGGGTAGTGGCTCCGGTACTCCATAAATAAGAAGTAAAGCCGCTTCCGGCATCCAATGTAACTGTTTTTCCTTGACAGAACTCAACTGTTTCGGGTAGAGCAACGATTGGCTTAGGATTTAAAGTTAATGTTAAACGCACTATAGCAAAGCATCCGTCAGGTGTTAATACTTTTACATTGATAACAGTAGCTCCGATGTTTAAAGTATAATTTGATGGATTTGAGATCAAATTTCCAAGATCATCAGTATAAACAAAGGTATAGTTGGAAGGATTTGCTATCAAATCATCTTCGTAAGAATGTAAGTTGACAACCATTGAACTTCCGATTGTTGTATTGCAGAAAGTCTCACTATAATTATGAGCCGGAACATTGTTTGTGGAAAGTGTTACGGCAATAGCCAGTTTTTCAGATTCACAACCGTTCAATGTTTGTGTCATATAATAAGTTTGTCCGTGCACTAAAGCCGTTGTTGAAGGTAAGATATTTCCTGCTCCATCATAGTATTGCAATGCTGTTCCCGCTACAACAAGACTGGATAATTTTGGACTTGAAGAAG
Source organism: Bacteroidota bacterium (assembly GCA_023426625.1). Taxonomy (GTDB): domain Bacteria; phylum Bacteroidota; class Bacteroidia; order Flavobacteriales; family Weeksellaceae; genus Chryseobacterium. The sequence continues at coordinate 11,725 of JAFAAJ010000282.1, read as the reverse complement.
CGCAAAAATCCTGAGTTGTATTACCTGTTGGTTTTGGAGTAGTATTGACAGTGATATTAATGGCTATTTGACCGCTTTCACAACCATTAACTGTTTGAGTCGCATAATAGGTTTGCCCGTTTGTAAGAGGAGTTGTCATGGCTAGGACATTTCCTCCTGCATCATACCATTTTATATTTTGACCGGTAATCTGAATATCAGAAATTTTGGGTTGATCTGTAGCACAAAATGTTTGCTGAAGATTTGCAGTTGGGGTATTGCTTTGTAGTGAAAATACTTTAAAAGGGCTTCTTATACTCTCACACTGATTGTCATATTGACTTACATAATATTGAGCTCCTGGAACTATATATGCGTAGTTACTCAGTAGGTTTCCATTTGTGTCATAAAACCGAATGTTTTGGTTATTATTAATATTTAATTGATTTAATGTCATTTGGCTTACATTACTACAGAAATAGAAATCATTTAATATTAATGGTGGAGGTGAAGTTTTAATAATTACATTTACAGCTAATCTTTTTGGATTATAGGGACATGATTCGTCTTGCACCGATGCATAATAAGTCATATTATTTTGTAATGGTGTATTACTTTGGAGAGGCGTTGTTGATAGTAATGAATCATACCAGGTTGTGTATGATGTATTAGGGTATAGATCTTGAATAGTTGGATTGATTGATGAGCAAAAAGTCTGTATTTTATCTCCGTCCGGAGTGCCATTGTAGCATTTACCAAACTTTTGAACAAATGCATTTATGTCGCTATTGGTATATTTTATATCCTTAATATCTTGATCAGGATTGAAGTCTTGGTAGTCATCATAATATCCAGATAAAATTATATTTCCTTCAAAATCAATATTCTGGCTATAAGAAGACGAAGAAAAATCACTTTTGTTAAAAATCAGTTTACCGTCATTTCTAAATTTCAGATAATATGCCTTAGAATCTTGAGATAAATAATTATAATTTAAACCTAAATTTAATCTTTTTATAGTTTCTTCCGTATTATTATTACCATTTACAACCTTTATAACATCATCTGTATAGCGAACGAAAAAATTTAATGTATTATCTGCATTACGTTTGATAGAAAGAAAATCATAACTGCCATCACCTTTTATTAAGGAATTCCATACTAAGTGTCCGTTATTTTTTATTTTGTAAATAATAGTTCTTCCTCCATTGGGGGCATTAATAGTGGTATTGGGGAATATTATGCTTTGAGGCTCATAATATGTACTTGCTGTATAGATATTATTATCATCATCCAATTCTATCTTAGAGTTAGAAGTTCCCATAAAAGAACTATAATACGTTAGAGGTTGATACCAAATAAAATTTCCCGTATTATTGAATTTTGCTAAAAAGACTCTATTATAATTATTATTTCCGGAAGGAAAAGTATTATTATCAATTTTTAAATATGCTTCAAAATTACCAAGAACCACAATATCATTATTTTTATCCACTTTTATGGTGTGTATAGTTGGTGTATTATGAGCATGCAGAGGTCGGGCCCATATGAAGCTTCCGTTAGGACTATTTTTCATGATGAATAATCCGTTGGGAGCTGGCAATGTATAGGTTATACTAGGATCAGGGTTGAAGTCTGTTAAAAATAATGGTTGATAATTTGAATAATTTCCTGTGGAAATAATATTGTTGTTATTATCAACAGCACATGTTATATTTCCCGCATAATTATAAATATTTCCAAATACAAAATTACCACTCGAATCAAGTTTTACTATGAAAGAACTTGAATGAGTAGTTCCGGTATTATATATAGTTTCCGAATTTGGATTTAGTTTTAAATCGTTACCATCTGTAACCCCCGCTATAATAAGATTATCTTGTTTATCTACAATTAATGAACTTAAAACTGAACTGTATTTAGATCTTATTTCTTTTACCCAAATTACATTTTTATTTTTATCAAGTTTTGCAAAAACTGCTCTTGATGTTTCTGTATTTGAGGTTGTTTTGGTGATAGAACCAAAAGTTATCCCATTAATACTGGGAAAAGCAAACCTGCCATATCTTCCCCCAACATAAATATTTCCTTGGGAGTCTGTGTCACTAAAGGTTATTATATGTTGTGATTCAATGATCGGACTGGTTGTTTGAAAACTCCAAAGTAGATTTTGGCTAAACATTAATGAATAACCCAATACAAGGGTAAAAATGAATAAAATTTTTTTCATCGGTTACTAATTTTCCCGGCAAAGATATAAAAACATATTATTCATTAGAGATTGAATAATTTATTTATATAAAAACTTTTTTGAAATATGATGCATATCATAATAATTTCCATTCATTACAGAGTTTAACAATTTTGTCAAAACAATTGTTTGATTTATATTTGCACAAATTTGTTTAACAAAAATGTCAAATCAAACAAAAAAAGACCAAACACAAGAATTAATCAAGGAAACAACAAAGAATTTATTCTTTGTGAAAGGGAAGTTTGACGCTACAACGCAAGAAATTGCTGATGCAGCTGGAGTCAACAGAACGCTGATCAATTACTATTTCCGTTCGAGAGATAATCTGGTTCAGATCATTTTTGATGAAGCGCAAAAAGTAGAGAAAGAAAAATCAGAGATCATTATGAATTCTGATCTGCCTTTCAAAGAAAAAATGAGCCAGTTCATTGAAGGAAGTCTTTCTACAAGTCTTCAGTATCCATACCTGGAAACATATATCGTATCGCAGATCAACAAAGGGAACTGTCATCATAAGGAAATTGAAGAAGACGAGCTGAACAAGCTTTATAAAGATATCGAAACAGAAATGGAACTCGGAAACATTGAAAAAATGGCACCTGTACAGTTTCTGCTGAATATGATTTCCCTGCTTGTTTTTCCAAGTGCTGTAAGACCTCTTCTTATGGAAAATTTAATCATCACAGATGAAGAGTTCGATAAAATAATTTCAGAAAGAAAGGAGATTATCCTGAATATGTTATTTAAAAATTAAAAAAATGTTAAAGTATTTTAGAAGATGATTCGTCCTTTAGAAACAAAAACATTTCAACAACATAAAAAAATAAACGAAGTATAAAATTATGAAAAGAAAACATGTAACTGCAAAAAAGCTGAAGCTAGGAATAGCGGCTGCATTTATGATGTTCGGTTTTTCATGGGTGTCTGCGCAACAGCAGGTTTCTCTTCAGGAAGCCATTCAGCAAGCCCTTCAGAATAAAGCAGAAGCTAAAAAAGCTGCTTTACAGATCAAAAAAGCCGAATATAAGATTGATGAAGCTAAAGCAGGAGCTTTGCCACAGATAAGTGCCACAGCAGGACTTACTTACAATCCGGTTATTCAGGAATCTTTATTAGAATTTGGAGGAGAGAGAATTACGGCGCAGTTGGGGCAACCATGGGGTTCTACGGCATCTGTACAGCTTCAGCAGGCTATTTTTGATCAGAGGGTATTCACCGGACTTAAAGCGGCAAAATCCACAAGGGAATTTTATGTCCTGAATGCACAGCTTACCAACGAACAGATCATTGAAAATGTAGCAACAGCATATTATCAGGTATTTGTTCAGGAAGAAAATCTGAAAACTGTAGAAGCAAGCTATGCCAATACTGAAAAAGTAAGAAACGTTATTAAAAGCTTAGTGGATAACGGTCTGGCTAAATCAATCGATCTGGATAGAGCGAATGTACAGTTAACCAATATCGGATCGAACAGACAGGCATTGATCAACGCTGTTGAACTTTCAAAAAATGCACTGAAATTCTATATGGGAGTTCCGATCAGTACAGATATTGAGCTGGAAGAAAAAAGCATCGAGCCAAAGCCAGAGCTTCTTGCAAGTAATGTAAATCTTGAAGACCGGACAGAGATCAAGGTTTTAAATAAAAACAAAGAGCTTCTGGAATTCAATAAAAAAGCAACAGAAGCCTATTTATATCCAACAGTAAATCTTATAGCGAACTACGGTTGGGGAGCAACAGGTTCAAAATTCCCGCTTACCAACGGACTTGAGAAAGGCGTTCTTTGGAGTGACTTTTCAGCAATCGGGTTGAATATCAATATTCCGATCTTTACGGGAGGAGCAACAAAAGCCAAGATCAATCAGGCAGAACTTGATATTCAGGATATCAATCTCGATATTGAGAATACTCAGCTGAGTTTGAGCTTAGATTATAAAAATGCCATTACCAATATGGAAAACGCATTGATCAACATAGAAAGCACAAGAGACAATGTAGGTTTGGCGGAAAGAGTTCAGCAAAACACTCAGTCGAACTATCAGTACGGACTTGCTACGCTTACAGAAGTACTGGATGCTGAAAATGCTTTAACGCAGGCAAAACAGAATTATGCCAATGCTTTATTGGATTATAAACAGGCGGAGATCAAGCTGATAAAAGCAAAAGGAGAATTAAATACATTACAAAAACCATAAGAAACTATGAAAAAAACACTAATATATATTATTGTAGCAGCGGTATTAGTCGGTTTGGCAGGATATAAAATTGCCAGCAACAAAGAAAAACAGACGGCGGAAGTAAAAGAAGTTGCCAAACAGGTAGATAAAATCAATGTAAATATTGTTACTGTTAAACGAGAGAACATCAATACAGATTATTCTGCCAACGGAACATTCCTTCCAAAGCAGGAAATGAGCCAGTCTTCAGAAATCTCAGGACGTATTGTTAATGTTTTGGTAAAGGAAGGATCAAGAGTTTCTGCGGGACAGACATTGGCAACAATCAAAAAAGATGCGATCGAAGTGGATGTTACTCAGGCGCAGAATAACTTACAAAACGCCATTATCGATAACCAGAGATACGAAAATGCCTATAAAACAGGCGGAGTTACAAAGCAGCAGTTGGATAACTCAAGATTGCAGTTGAAAAACGCGCAGGCAGCAGTAAGAGCCCAAAGCGTAAAAATAAATGATACAAGCATCCGTGCCGGAATCAGCGGTATCATCAATAAAAGAATGGTTGAGCCGGGAACAGTGGTTTCTCCGGGAACTCCAATGTTTGAAATCGTAAACATCAACAGTCTGAAACTTTCTGTATTGGTGGATGAAAGCCAGATCGGAAGAATTCAGCTTGGGCAGGAAGTAGCCATCAATGTAAACGTTTTGCCTGAAGATTCTTTCGTCGGAAGAATTACTTTCATTGCACCTAAAAGTGATGCTTCTCTGAATTTCCCTGTTGAGATCGAAGTTAAAAATAACGGAAAACTAAAAGCCGGAATGTATGCAACAGCCATCTTCAAAACCAACAACGGAGCAGAAACTCAGAATATGCTTACCGTACCTGCAGAAGCTTTCGTAAACGGAGTAAGCTCGGGACAATTGTTCATCGTTCAGAATGGTGTTGCTAAACTTATCAAAGTGACTGTAGGAAAAGTATATGGAGATAAAGTTCAGATATTAAGCGGACTGAATGGAGGTGAACAGGTGGTTACCAGCGGACAGATCAACCTTGATAACGGTTCTAAAGTAAATATTATAAAGTAGGAGGTATATGAAGTTAGCAGAAATATCAATTAAAAGACCTTCGTTAGTTATTGTATTATTTACAATTCTGACTCTGGGAGGTATCCTGAGTTACTCGCTCATGGGATACGAATTGATCCCGAAATTCGAGACCAATATGGTTACTATTTCTACGGTATATCCGGGAGCTTCGCCAAGTGAGGTGGAAACTTCCGTGACCAGGAAAATAGAAGACGCCGTTGGTTCTCTTGAAAACGTAAAAAAGGTAGAATCCTCTTCTTACGAAAGTTTATCCGTGATTATGGTTCAGCTGAATGACGGAGCCGATGTAGATTATGCTTTGAATGATGCTCAAAGGAAAGTGAACGCTATTCTGGCGGATCTTCCAGATGATGTGGATGCTCCCTCTCTGAACAAATTCTCTTTGGATGATTTACCGATCATCACCATGAGTATTTCTAGTAGTAAACTGAACAGCAAGGAGCTTTATGATTTGCTCGATAAAAAGATAGAACCGATTTTCTCCCGTGTAAACGGTGTGGCACAGGTGGATCTTGTAGGTGGACAGGAAAGAGAGATTCAGGTAAGTGTGGATGAGAAAAAATTGCAGGGATACGGACTTTCCATTGGAGATATACAACAGGCGATCCTTTCATCAAACCTTGATTTCCCTACAGGAAGCTTAAAAACAAGAACCAATAAATCTACGATCAGACTTTCTGGAAAGTATAAATCTGTAGATGAGATGAATAATCTTGTGGTTTCCAATAAAAATGGAGCGCAGGTTCGTTTGTCTGATGTAGCAACCGTTTTTGACTCTCAGAAAGACGTTGAAAAAGTGGCGAGATTCAATCAGTTTCCAACCATCTTAATGCAGGTTAAAAAACAATCGGATGCTAATGCGGTAGCTGTTTCGGAAAGTGTACAGAAAACTATTGAAAGTGTAGAAAAAACGTATGCTACACAGGGCGTTAAAGTAAAAGTAGTAAACGATACCACAGACTTTACCCTGGAGTCAGCCAACCACGTTATTTTCGACTTATTCTTGGCGATTATCCTTGTAGCGATCGTAATGTTGTTATTCCTTCACAATATCCGAAACGCATTTATCGTAATGGTTTCTATCCCGGCTTCATTGGTAGCTACATTCATTGGAATGAACCTTATGGGATATACCCTGAACCTGATGAGTTTATTAGGACTTTCCCTTGTGGTAGGTATCCTTGTGGATGATGCGATCGTTGTACTGGAAAACATTTACCGTCACATGGAGATGGGGAAAAGCAAGATCAGGGCTGCTTATGACGGAGCTTCTGAAATCGGATTTACGGTAGCGGCGATCACCTTGGTAATTGTAGTGGTATTTATCCCGATTGCGATGAGTTCCGGACTTGTTGCCAATATCCTGGCTCAGTTCTGTGTCACGGTAGTTATTGCAACTTTATTATCATTATTGGCATCCTTTACTATTATTCCTTGGTTATCATCAAGGTTTGGTAAACTGGAGCATTTAACAGGTAAAAACTGGTTCGAGAAATTTATCCTTTGGTTTGAAGGAATCATCGACAGATTCACACACTGGGTGACAGATATCCTTGAATGGTGCTTGAAAACAACTTTAAGGAGAATTTCAACTGTGGTTGTAACATTCCTGGTTTTAATAGGTTCATTTATGTTGGTGGCATTCGGATTCATTGGAGGAGAATTCTTCCCGCCGATCGATCGTGGACAGTTCCTTGTTCAGATGGAGTTACCAAAAGATGCAACGATAGAAAAAACCAACCAGTTAACTCTGGAAGTAGAAAAGTTCTTAAGAGAAGATAAAGATGTTGTAGACCTTATTACAACCGTTGGACAGCAGTCAACAGGTTTTGGAGGAGCTCAGGCAACAACTTATCAGTCTGAAGTTCAGGTGAATTTAACGGATAAGTCTGAACGTTCCGAAAGTACCAATATCAAATCTGCTAAAGTAAAAAGAGCTTTAGAAGAAAAATTCACAGGAGTTGAGTTTAAAACAGCTCCAATCGGGATCATGGGTGCGGAAAATGCTCCGATCGAAATGGTAGTAACGGCTCCGGACAACGAAACAGCAGTAAAAGAAGCTTCAAGAATCTTAGAATTGCTTAAAAAAGTTCCGGGTGCAGTAGATGCTGAATTATCAACAGATACAGGAAATCCTGAAGTTCAGGTGAATATCGACAGAGATAAAATGGCTTCTTTAGGACTGAATCTTTCAAGTGTTGGACAAACAATGCAGACCGCATTTAATGGAAATACAGATGGAAAATTCAGAGCAGGAGAGTATGAATACGACATCAATATACGTTTTGCCGATAACAGCAGAAAATCTATTGAAGATGTTGAAAACCTCATCTTTACCAATTCTCAGGGAGAACAGGTGCGTTTAAGTCAGTTTGCAGAAGTAAAAATGGGTTCAGGACCGAGTTTGCTTGAGCGTAGAGATAAATCTCCATCTGTAAAAGTAAGAGCTAAAGCTGTAGGTAGACCTGTAGGAGACGTAGCTAACGAATGGGCAGATCAGTTCATAAACAGCGATAAAAAACCGGCGGGAGTAGACTATATCTGGAGTGGGGATATGGAAAACCAGCAGGAAGGATTCGGTACATTGGGTATCGCTTTATTGGCGGCAATCGTATTGGTTTATCTGGTAATGGTATCATTGTATGACAGCTTTGTATATCCGTTCGTGGTATTGTTCTCTATTCCTTTGGCGATGATCGGAGTAATGGTGATTCTTGCCTTAACAGCCAATTCACTGAACATCTTCACCATGTTGGGTATGATCATGTTGATTGGTCTTGTTGCGAAAAATGCGATCCTGATCGTTGACTTTACGAATGCCAGAAAAGCAGCAGGAGCTAATACGCATGATGCATTGATTCAGGCAAACCATGCGCGTCTTCGTCCGATCCTTATGACAACCATTGCTATGATCTTCGGGATGTTACCAATTGCTTTGGCAACCGGTGCAGGAGCAGAAATGAATAAAGGTTTGGCTTGGGTAGTTATCGGAGGTTTGACCTCATCTCTATTCCTTACGCTGATCATTGTGCCTGTAGTTTATTCATTATTTGATTCTGTCCTGAGACGTTTCAAAAAAGGTGAAAAAGTAGACTATGAAGCTGAAATGAAAGCCGACTATGTACACAGAGAACTAAGTGAAGACGGTTACACACCGAAACATTTAGATTAATAAACCTTTTAATAAACCTAAAAAAGCGTATCGTTTGATACGCTTTTTTGTTATTTTAGTTTGTCCCGTCCTGAAATAAGTTGACACTTAATCAGCTTTTTGATAAATATATGTCAATTTTGAGTTCTTAACAAATTCTTCAAGGGGAGTACCATTAGTTGCGTTTTTATTGGTTAGCTCAAGATAATACGTCAATGTACTGGAAATTCTGTTATCCCTGCAATGGATTTTAAATCTTCTGACACTCGGATTTGTGCTTAAGAAAATAAGTTCTGCCATACCATACAACTTTACTCCATTGACATCAAAGCCTGCTTTAGGGTTTTTCTGAAGTTTCAGAAATCTTTTCTGATTCTTGTCTTCCGTTTCATTCAGGAATTTTTCCATCTGATAATCCGTTAAAAGCTGTGGATAGATCAAGCCTTCCTGCAATAGCAAAACCGTTAGCTTATCAGATTTGTCGTAATTCACCACCTTATCATCAAAGAGGATCTGTTTGTCATTCACAGTGATTTTTCCTTCAAATTTCTTATAATTTTTCTTTTTATAATCGTTCTTAAAATGCTCAATCACAGCTTTTTCCTTTGAACTTAAAGTTTCCTTCTGTCCAAAAGCATAGATTGACAATAAACAAATACCTAATGAATATACCAGTTTCATAATTTATATTTTTAGTTATTCTTTTTCAATAAATCTGTCAAAGCTTCCTTTAGATCAGGGAATTCAAACTGAAATCCTGCATCCTGAAGTTTCTGTGATGATGCTCTAGAACCTTCCAATAAAGCGGTTGCCAGTTCTCCAAATAGAAGCTTTAACACAAATTCGGGAACATTTGGCATCAATAAAGGTTTATTTAAAGCATTTGCAATTTCTTTGGTTAAATTTTCATTTGTTGTATGTTGCGGAGATGTTGCGTTATAAGCTCCGTTTACATTAGGATTCTTCAGAGCAAACTCGTACACTGAACAAATATCTTTTATATGGATCCAAGGCATATATTGCCTTCCGCTTCCCAGCGGAGAACCTATAAAATATCGGATAGGAGGAACCATCTTCTTCAAGGCACCGTCCTTTTCAGACAATACAACGGCTGTTCTTATTTTTACGACTCTTTCGGCAAGGTTTTCTTTTGAAAATTTATCGGCAGCTTTTTCCCAGAGAATAACTACTTCACTCAGAAAGTCATTTCCGGGTTGATCGTTTTCAGTATAGATCTTTTCTGTGGTCTGTGTTCCGTAAAAATTAATTCCTGAAGCTGAAATGAATGATTTTAGCTTAATGTTTTTCTTTTTTAGAGTATCCAGAATCAGTTGTGCGGAATCTACACGGCTTGAAATAAGTTCCTTTTTACGCTCATCGGTCCAGCGTTTTTCAGAAATATTGGCTCCGGCTAAATGAATGATATGATCTACCTGATCAAACGCAGCAGCATCCACCGTACCTTTTTTAATGTCCCATTCGAATTCGTTGTTTTTTTGCCTTTTGCGGGTTAAAAACCTCACGGAATAATCCTTCTCAATTTTTTTTGATAATTCCTGAGCGATCATTCCGCCGGCTCCGGTGATCAAAACAACTTCTTTCATAATGTTTTATTGAATGGGTTATGACTGATTTTTTACGATCAAAACAAAATCTTCATCCAAAAGTTTATAGCCGTGATCATAAATAAATTTATATTCTGAACCGTTTTTATAAACTTTCAGATTGGTAAAATAATCAAAATCAAAACCTAAGCCATCCAGCTTGGATTTAGCGACTTTTGTTTTTCCATCAATATTGATCTCTGCCAGAATGCGATAATTTTTTCTGAGTTTATTATTAATGTTTCGCATCAGGTTATTAGAATCCTTGTTCTGCTTGTTGTTATAGGCGTTTCGGCAGGCATCATTACAGAACTTTTTATCTGACCGACCGATTATCTTTTCGCCACATTCCAGACAATTCATAATTTTCTCATTTTGCGTTCGTGTTTTTTCTTTAACAATCTGATAAACCTGTTATGAGCAGGATAACTTCTGTTATAGGTAATATTATTAAAAATTAAAGCTACCAACAGTAAAATAATGCAACCGGATAAAACAGGAGAAAGTACATACCAATATCCCAGTTCCGGAATTTTTCCTGTTGATGTTACAGCGATCAATGCAGTAGCGCCACCCGGTGGATGCAGAGTCTTGGTATATTGCATCAATACAATGGAAAACGCAACAGCCAATGGTGCGGAAAGCCAAAGAATATCAGGAACGATCTGATAAACCGTTACACCAATCAATGCAGAAATAACATGTCCGCCGATCAAATTCCTGGGTTGAGCCAACGGACTTTGAATCGCGCCGTAGATCAGAACACTTGAGGCTCCAAAAGAACCGATCAGGAAAACGTTTTCCTCCTGAAGCAAAAACTGCGACTGGAAAAAAGCGATAAGCCCGATTCCGAAAAATGCTCCCAGAAACGACCAGAAATGTTCTTTATAATCAATAAGGGTTTCCCGGTAAATCACGTATTTCGAAACCCTGTATGTTCTTTTTATAGTTTTCTTCATTTAATCTTTTTATTTACAATTGTTTTAAGTTTGTTGTTCTGATCATATAGAAAGAACAATTTGAATGGGCTAAGGTATGAAAATATCCGTTTACAAACGACTACAAATGAATTTAAATAGTTTTCTACCGACTTGAGTATTAAAAGAGAGCCAACTTTGTAACAGAGATTTGAGAAAACAGTGAACGTCTCTTATCTGAATTATTAATCTTAAAAATAAAAGTTATGTCACTAAGAAACAAAGTAACATTAATAGGTTACACAGGAAAAGAAGTTGAAATGATGAATTTCGATAATGGAAATGTTAAAGCAAGTGTGTCTTTGGCAACCAGCGATTACTACACCAATGCAAAAGGTGAAAAAGTAGAAGAAACACAATGGCACAATTTAGTGGCTTTTGGAAAAGTTGCCGAGATCTTTCAGAAATATGTTTCCAAAGGAAAAGAAATTGCCATTGAAGGAAAGCTTACTTATCGCTCTTATGATGATAAGGAT
>JAFAAJ010000272.1 GCA_023426625.1 Bacteroidota bacterium | reverse complement strand
GACTAATATGGGTGCTGTTCCGAGACATATAAAAGAAATTTTCAAAATCCATAAGGAGGTATCAGATTTTTTTATCATTTTTGCAATTCATGAAATTTAAAACGGTTTAATTATTGATATAGAAAATTTTATCTAAAAAGCTATCGAGCTATTTTTAGAATAACATCAACGAAAATAAGTGTAAAGACTTATTGCTTTGTAGAAGAAAATTTGGCGATTTTAAAACACACTAAGCAAAAGTCAGACACCCACGATTGGCGTGGGCTGTTCTGCTTTTGTGTGTGGGTAAGCCAAATACCTCTTCTACTAAGCGTGCAGTTCCACGCTTTTGTCGTTTATAATACATTATAAAATGGGGTATCTACACAAAATCATCGAATTAGAAAAGCAAAAGAACTTTCAAGAGATTGCAACAACTCTTTTCATGGAAGCAGAAATCAGCTACAACCATACTGAATGGGGCGAGAAAAAACCAAACATGAAATATTGGGAGTTTATAAGCAAAACAAAACACCTTCTTAACAAGGACTTCCATAAAAACATTATGTTTGGCGACTTACAGCCTAACCCATATCTGATAAATGCTTATAAAATGATTGGCGGAAAAGGAGAAATTGCATTTTGGAGAGAAGACAAATATCCCCTTGACGGAGCAATAGCACGTCTAATGTTTACCCCGACAATTTACATTTACGCAAAAGAATGTTGCGAAGTATTTGAAGAAAAGATAGGCAATAAGCCATTATTCATGAGTGGCTTAACTCCACAGGGAGTTGTTAACAAATACAATTCTGAAAAAAATACACTCAAATCCCCTACAAACTACACAAACAACAGCTCACAAAGTGGATGTATGGGAGTTCTATTATTAATAATGGGAATCATTAGCCTATTGATATTACAAATTAACTCATAAAATAAAAATATGAAAAAATTAATTTTCACACTTTCATTGGCAGTATTGCCATTATTCTCATGTTCATCATCTGATAATGACGAGCAGACAACCAACCCTGCAACTGTAAACAACAACAAAATCAATCCTCCTGCATGGATTATCGGAAAATGGACGAGTTATTTAGGTGGTACAGCTTACCAATCCTACACGTTTTCCAAAGGTGATATTATTATGTCGATGGGTGGCTATTCACAAAGCTACAAGTATATTGCTGATAACGGAGGGTATTCTCAAACGTTAAGTGATACGGAGTTTACTTTTACTCTTGCAAATGGCGGAGTTTCTCAAACTTTCAAATTCAAAAAAGTAACAGCAACAAAACTCAACTTTGACAACGGAAACGGAATTACAGAATTTATAAAAGAATAACAAAATGAAAAAATTACTATTTACTCTTGCATTGGCGTTGCCAACACTTTATTTTGCACAGGACACACAAAAAGATAAAAAGTGTGATTTGCCAACAAACTATCAAGAACCACAGCCGGATAAGAAAATCCAATCTTTTTTGAAAAAAGTAGATGCAACAATTGAAGACCTTAGAAAGCACGTTGCAATAGATAATGATTGCGAGGAAAAAGATGTTGTTTTCTTGCGTATTTTGGAACAAAAAGGAAATGGACTTTATGATTTGTGCGTAAAAGGTAAAAATCTCAAATATAAACGCATGGGAAGCGTGTTTATGAAGGCAAATGAAAACCCTTTTGATGTAGCAAAATGATGTTGCAATTTAAAAGGGGTTGCATACCACCATTTGAATACAAACAGTACAGCATTTGGGATGATGTATCGCTTATTTTGATGATGGTTTCAATCCTTATTTTGTACACTGGGTGTTCTTATTTTCTTGTGCGAGGCTTGAAATTCACTATTAATGCGCTCAAAAAGCATTTCAAAAAGAAAAATGCTAAATGCTTCAAAACTTCTTTATAATACGACAGGTTTTGACGCTTTACGGATGTAACTTTGTAAAATAATCAAAGAAAAAAAAGAAGCTGACTCAATGAATTTAATTTTTAAATTTGCAAAAAACAAAAAACGATGAAACTCTTACATAAAAATGCAGATAATTTCGAGCTTGGTAATTATCTGCCTGCCAAAACAAGCTAAACACAAAAATATTATCTAATATTAAATCAATTTTTTATTTAATTTATGAAAAAAACTAATTTTATTATAGCAATGAGCATTGTCGTTGCTTCATTGTTATATTCATGCACATCTGAACTTGAAACAGAAAGTCAACAACTAAACTCAAAGCAAAACTCAGCCCAATTAGCTTCAAGAGAATCATCTTGTGAGTTTTTTACTTCTGCTGTTGAAAGTACAATTATTCCTGGTGTAAAAGCAGTTAATCTTGATAATGGAATTTCAACGACTTGTGATAATAACATTTTAATTTTTCCAACTTTACAAGATTATGAAAATTCAATCTTAAAACTTGACCAAATGATTGAAGACCATAACGATGCATTTGACCAACAAACAGCTAACATGACAGATGTCGAGGCAGATGATTATGCAGACGCCATAGGTTTTGACGAAGACCAGCCATTAACAGATTTTGAAAAGGAACTTCATTTTTGTTCTTTGAGACAACACATTATAGGGCTTGAGGATGCTTGGTTAGACCAACAAGGTGATGGAGCATGGAACTTAAATACATCTCCTGATGAATATTATATAGATGATGAAACAGAAAGAGCTTTATTAAGTTTAGGTTCTGAATTTATAGTAGGAGACTGTAAAATAGGTTATACACTATATAAAATGTATGATTGGGGATATGTAAGTTTTCCAATTACAGATATAGGAACAACAACTACAGTATTAACAGCATTAAACAACATTACTAACCCGACTCAACAGCCATTCAATATTGGAGGGGCAACACAAGCTCAAGTTACAGATGTTTTAGCTCCACATGAGCCTATAAACTATACTTTAACAGTTACCGTTCCTCCTATACAAAGCCAACCTAGTTCTTGTAAAGAAAATGCCAAAGAAAAAGGGGAAGAAATTTTCAGTTCTGATAGAAGAATTAGATGGAAAAATAAATTTAGGAGATCACAGTCACTTGCTAGTGGTGGTGTGGGAGTAAAAATCAAATCTGTTACTAAATCTTTTAGAAAGAAAAATGGAAAATGGAAAAGATATAGAGCAACTATAGCGGCGGGTATGTCAGGAACAGTATATGCAAATTGTTATAGTGACGTTGCTGTAAATGACGAAAAAGAAAGAAAAAGAAAAAGATTAAAACATATGAAAGTAATTCCTGAACAAACAAGTTCTCAAGTACATAAATTACAACCAAATAAATTATTCAGTATTCATAAACAATCAGGAAATGCATATACAAAAGAAATTTATCAATAAGAATATTTATAGTTTCGTATTCTTGATTTTATTTATTTCTATATACTCACAGCAATATCCTATTAAATATGGGATAGAAGCAGGATGGAATTATTCTAATGTGAATGCTATTGATGAAAAGGGTGAGCCATCAGGATATGTTAGTGATATTATTGATGAAGTTTATGGAGGCGTCGTTTTAGAAAAGCAGTTTACTTCCAGATCATATTTTCAAACTGGAATTTTGTTTTCTTTTACAGAGTCTGTAAATTTTTTAGAATTACCAATTTACTATAAAAATAATTTCTACAAGGATTTTTCTTTTTTTATTGGACCAAAATTGAATTACATTCCTGATGTACAAAATAATAACTCTTATTATTTTAGAAAAAGATTGGGAATTAGTGGAGACATTGGCTTGGATTATAAAATTTCCAATCATTTTACAGTTGAAGGAAGTTTTTCTAAAGGGTTTACTAAGCAGTATGATGATTTAATCTTAACATACTATCAAGCTCGCAGAGATGTATTTAGAATAGGTCTGACCTATTATTTTAATTGATAAAAACAGGCTAAATAAGCCTGTTTTTTTATGATATCAAAAAATTATATAGGTTGCCATGATATACCTTTTAACCTCGATAAATCACCCCTCTAAACCCAATACGACTACATTACAAACACATAATGATTACATTATTTAATTCAAATAAATATATGCCATTCTATCTCTCCATTTGGATTCCATTTCGTCTATTATGTTGAGATTTGAGATGTACTTTTTACGAGTATTCCATACTGTATCATCTTCATTTTGTAGGAATTTTTCTAAAAACGTTTCTATTTGTTCGGGTTTTAAATCATACTCAGGGTTGAAATCAAGTTCTAAGCAGTTTCCAAACGGATTATACATTTCACCCATTACTGAGCCGTCTTTTTTGTCGTACAACAAAATTTTATAGTCTGATTCTGTGAGAAATCCGATTTCATTTTCAAAATCTTGTATCACTTTTTTATCTACAATATATTTCTTTCGCATATCTTCTATTTAATTAATCGTTTTGGCTTGGTTTCTTCTCCGGCGCAAGGTTCAAAATCCCAACTTTCTTTCGCTACTTTCGGTTTAAAGCCTGTAAATTCTTCAACGTATTGTATCATAAGCTCACCTAAAACCGCTTCAAAATCAACTGTTGTAGCAATAGAATCATGAATCGTAAAAAGTGGCATTTCAGGGTACTCTTTCGCAATCTTTTTAGTCACGTAATCAATAATACAGCGAGATTCTAT
>JAFAAJ010000047.1 GCA_023426625.1 Bacteroidota bacterium | reverse complement strand
AATTCAGGAAGAAGCTAAACTTCAATTTGAAAATTTAGCCAATAAAATCTTAGAAGAAAAAACCGAGAAATTCACAACATTGAACCAAAATAATCTTAAAAATATTCTTGAACCTTTCCAGGAAAAGATCACTGATCTGAAAAACAGAGTGAATGAAGCTTATGAAAAAGAAAATAAAGAGCGTTTTTCTTTGGCTGAAAAGGTAAAGGAATTAGCTGAGCTTAATCAACAGATCTCAGAAGACGCAAAAAAGCTGACCAGAGCTTTAAAAGGAGAAAGCAAAACCCAGGGAAACTGGGGTGAAATGATCCTTGAAAGCATTCTTGAAAAATCCGGACTGGTAAAAGGAAGAGAATATTTCCTGGAGCACGAACTTCGTGATGAAGATAACAAAGCTCTCTTTTCAGAATTCTCAGGCAAGAAAATGCGTCCCGATGCTGTTGTAAAATATCCTGATGAAAGAAATGTTATTATTGATTCTAAAGTTTCCTTGACTGCCTTTACAGATTTAGTGGATGAAACAGATCAGGAGGTGTACACCATGAAACTCAATCAACATTTATCCTCTATAAAAAATCATATCCAGCAACTCAGTCAGAAAGCGTATGATGATTACGGAAAGTCTCTGGATTTCGTCATGATGTTCATTCCAAGTGAACCTGCTTACATTGCAGCGATGCAGGCTGACCAAAACTTATGGAATTATGCTTATGAAAGAAGAATCCTACTCCTGAATCCGAGCAATTTAATAACTTCCTTAAAGCTTATCGCCGATCTGTGGAAACGTGAATATCAGAACCGAAATGCTATGGAAATTGCCGAAAGAGGAGCAAAACTTTATGACAAATTTGTAGGATTCGTTGAAAATCTGGAAAAAGTAGGTAAAAACCTCGATCAGGCTAAAAATGTTTATAATGATGCATACAAACAGCTTTCTACAGGAAATGACAATCTTGTGATCCAGACTCAAAAATTGAAATCTTTAGGCATCAAAAATAAAAAGGATCTTCCCCAGAGTCTTATCGAAAATATAAAGGACGAACAACTTGATTGATAAAATCAGTTTAAGAGTGTCTTTTTTACATCAACCATCATTTATCACATCCCAATTATGATCATCGAAAGTTTTCAAAACGATAAAATAAAGAACATCACCAAACTTCTTACCGACAACCGATTCCGTAAAAAATCAAAGGTTTTTGTTGTAGAAGGAGCACAGGAAAATGAAAGAGCACAGCAATACGGTTTTGAAGCCGTGGAATTTTTCATCTGTGAAAACATCTTTGCCGGACAATTTCCTGATTCAAAGATCCATTATGTGAGTGAGAAAATTTATGAGAAAATAGCTTACAGGGGAAGCTCAGAAGGGATTATCGGGGTTTATAAAACCAAAGAACATGATCTTCATTCTTTCAAGCCTAAAGAAAACTCAACTGTTATCATTGTAGAAGGTGTGGAAAAACCCGGAAATCTGGGCGCTATTCTGCGAAGCTGTGAGGCTTTTGGAATAGATGCACTTATCGTTACGGATGCTAAGGCAGACTTCTATAATCCCAATGTGATCCGCTCAAGTGTCGGCTGTCTTTTCGGCATGGAGGTTTTTCAGGCAGAAAATCACGAAACCCTGGAATTTCTTCAAAAAAATGGATTTGGTATTTATACTACCCTCATGGATGAAACGTCAGAAGATCTTTATCAAATAAATTTCACGGAGAAGTCTGCGGTGTTATTTGGAACAGAGCATTCCGGATTGAGTGATTTCTGGTCAGGAAAAGGTAAAAACAGGTTAATTCCTATGGCAGGAAGTATTGACTCCCTGAATCTGAGCAATGCCGTGGCAATTACATGTTATGAATCTTTGAGACAAAAGAAAAAATAAGCATCTTTTAAAACCACACAGGACATAAAAAAACCGCTTCACTGAGTGAGGCGGTTCTTTTATTTTTAAAAGCTTTTTTCTAATTACTTAGCTTCTTCTTTAACTTCAGCTTTAGCAGCGTCAGCAGCAGCTTCAACTTTAGCAGTAGCAGAATCAGCAGTAGCTTTTACTGAATCAACAGTAGCGTTAGCAGTTGAATCAACAGCAGCAACAGTAGAATCGATAGCAGCAGTTGCAGAATCAGCTCCTTCAGTAGCAGTAGCTTCAGTTTTTTTACAAGCAACTAGAGAGATTGCAGCGATAGCAGCTACGAATAATGACTTTTTCATAATAAATTAAATTTAATTTTGTTAATATTGTTTAATAAAATTTTCTTTTGTTCTCTATTTGAACAGGACAAAGGTATAGCAGATAGAAAATTTGTCTATGAAAAATAATTGTAATACCTTTGTAAAATAGTTTTACAAAAAAACATATCTGAAAATCAACAATTTAACCATTATTTAAAAATTGACAGATTTAGACTTATTGCACTTTGAGCAATTAAAAAAGGATGTTCAGGCTCAATATTTAAAAGAACAGACCCCTTCCCATGAAGATATTTCTAAGTGGAAGGGCATCGATATTATATATTTCCAGGAAGATCTTCGCAAAAAAGCGAAAGGCAACATCAGCGAAAAATCATTTTACACTTACTTCAAAACTTCCCCGGTAACTAAATTACCCAGGATAGACATGCTCAATTTACTTAGTGTTTATGCGGGTTATGAGTCATGGTATGAATTTAAGAAGCAACATCTTTTTGCAGGAGAACTGCTTCATGAAGACGAAAATACAGATGAAAAATTGCTTGAAGATTTGGAAAAAACATTACGTGATGCTCCTGTTCTTTCAAAAAATGAAGTTCAGCCTTCAAAAAGCGATCAAAAATCAACTCAAAATACAGATTTACAAAAAACAAATACTGATTATCAAACAGTTGATAAAAAAAACCAACAATTACCTCAAGATAAAAATTCCCCATCCAACACCAATAAGAATTTCTTCAAAAAGAATGCATGGGCATTTGTTACTGCGATTTTGATCATAGCAACCGGAATATTGGGTTTCAAAGATGAAATTTTTTCAAAAGAATATGTTTATTGTTTCACCGATGCAGACAGAAGTGCTTCCGTAATCAACACTTTAGAAATCAGAATCAGAAAAGAAAACGAGTCTGATGTTTTATATAAGGTGAAACCGGGGGAATGTTTTCGCTATTCTACCAAAGATAAAAACCTTAAAATGGAGATCAGTGCTCCTTTCTATGAATCAAGAACCATCAATAGAAACCTTGAGGACGCTCCAGAAGAGGAAATGATCGAATTAAAACCCGATGATTATAAAATGGCGGTTTACTATTTCTCCCGAAAAGATGTAACCGGCGCACCAAAAGAAGAGCAACTTGCCCTCATCAAACAGAAGATGAAACAGTTAGACAATCTCATCAGTAATGATGCCGTAATTTATCAGGTGTATGATAACGACACATACGGTATCGAAACATTAGATAAACAGAAATATATCACCCTTGTAACCACTCCTACCACGTCTTTAAAAAATCTTAGTGTAATTAAAATGGAGAAAGACAAAAAGGGAAAAATAGTATCCATCAAATTTAAAATATCCAGTAACGATGAAAAAAATTAATATCTTTTTAATTATCAACATATTACTCCTTTCTTTCATTGCCTGTAACGATAAAAAAACAGAAGTAAGCGATCTGGAAAAACTGAGAAACAGTAATAACACCAACAGTTATCCGGCGGTACAGATGGATAGCACACAGGCGATCAATTCCATTACCAAACAAAAGGTTCAGGAGCTTTTTGATCTCTCCACGCTCTATCTTTCAGGAAATAAAGACACCGAGATAGATACACTTATTTACACGCAGATGGAAAGCTATTTCTATAAACCGGATAGTTTGACATTCAAAAAGCTATTCAAGGAACTGGACAGCTTAAAAGTAAAAAATGTGAAGGTTAAAAACCTGGAAGTTTATAAAGAATTCTATAAAAAGGACACTTTGGATTTTGCCAAATTCAATGTGGAATATTACGATGATAAAAACAAGCCTATAGGGAATTTCGAAAGGAATGCGCAATACATTCTGCTTTCCGCTCCGATCAAGTTCAAGAAAGAGTTTAAATTCTACTTCCTGAACTTCTATTCTAAACCTTTGAAAAAGGACAGCACATCTGTAGGCGTAACCAAATAATGCAAAGGAATATCGTTGTCACAGACATCATCGATATTTTCATTGGGGTTAAAGTAATTTAAGCCTACTCTTTTGGAGTTTGGGGAAATGTTTTGGAAGAAATTGTCAT
>JAFAAJ010000233.1 GCA_023426625.1 Bacteroidota bacterium | reverse complement strand
TATTCAGTCTGATCAAAGGATTAGGAATTAAGCTTGACATGCTTTCCAAAGGTAAAAGCTTAGAGAAAAAGAAAGAGTTTTGTGCTGCTTCTATTTTTTGCTGCTGTGTTAATCCTTGCAATCTGGTATATGATTCTACACCGCCTAAGATACCTTCAAAGATCCACAGAACGAAAAATGCAAGGAAAACAAAAACTGATTTTCTCAGTAAAACCGAAAGGAACAACAGGAAACAGAAGAATGTGAACAGTTTCAGGAAATAATTTCCTATGAAGAACATTTCTTCAAAAACCTTTGCGGAATCTGTTGTAGTAGAATATTTATATCCCAGAAACATGGTGATGGCAAAGACGATAAACGTAGAAACAGCCGTAAATATCGTAATGGTCAATAATTTTGAAGTAATAAACTCTTTTCTGCTTAAGCCGTCGATCGTATTTTGCTTAAACATTCTGTTGCTGAATTCCTGTGAAATGGAGAAAACAATGATGAGTCCCAGGAAAATTTTCAGCAAAGCAACGATCCATGTCGTGAAATTCCATATCTCAGGAAAATTATAAATACCCTGTTCCTTTAAATTGATCGTATTTCCGAAAACTTTAAGATCAATTAATCCAATAAAAAGAAGAATGATCAGAATCGCAAAATAAAGGAGCGTGAAAATCTTGAATGGTCTGTAATTCAAGTTTTTGTAATATTCAAGTTTTAATAATTTAAGCATGGTTATTCGTGTTTTTTACAAGTTCAAGGAATTGAGTTTCAAGAGATTGTTTTTTCTTGGTAAGATGAGAAAGGAAGATCCCTTTTTCGGCAAGTTTTTGGTTTAAAGCGGAAGCTGAAATGGAAGCATCATCACGAATTTGTGCTTTAATGATTTCACCCTCTAAATGTACCGAAGTAAACCATTGTAGTTCTTCCAAAGCTTTCATAAGTAAAGTGTTGTTGTCTGCTTTCAGTTCAAAATAACCTGTGTTGCTGGTCATTTCGTCCACTCTTCCACAATAAATGGAATTTCCTTCTTTTAATACAATCACATGACTGCAAATTTTTTCGATTTCATCCAAAAGGTGACTGGCGATGATAATGGTGATCCCCTGTTTAGCGATATTGCTGATAATTTCCCTGATCTGGATAATTCCTTCAGGATCAAGTCCGTTTGTTGGCTCATCCAGAATTAAAACTTCAGGATTGTTCAGCATGGCGGAAGCAATGGACAAACGTTGTTTCATCCCAAGAGAAAAAGTTTTGAACGCATCTTTTTTTCTTTCAAAAAGACCCACGGTTTTCAATACTTCATCTATTCTTTCATACGGAGTGCCTTTTATTTCCGCCACGATCTTAAGGTTGGTTTCCGCACTCAGATAAGGATAAAAATTAGGCTGCTCGATGATCGCACCGATTCTTTTCAGGGTTTCTGAATTGGTTCCTTTTTCCCCGAACCAGTACCAGTCTCCACTTGTGGGATTAATGGTAGAAAGCAACATCCCGAATGTAGTGGATTTCCCACTTCCGTTTGGACCCAGAAGTCCATATACATTGCCTCTTTCAACGTCAAAAGAAATGTTATTGACTGCAATTCTCTTGAATTTTTTTGTCAGATTCTTTACTGATAAAATTTTTTCCATGTAATTTGATTTACATAATAATAGTGTGTGAAATTAGTGAAACGTTACAAAATATGAATAATTAATAATTACCAAGAATAGTTAATAAACCCACAACTATGAACCGGCAAGCCCCGATTATCTCAAAAAAAACATTAAATTTGATAGTATAATTGCTAATTATGAAGCTAATTGAACTTGCTAAAGAATTGAATGTTTCGGCGGAGGCTATTAAACAGTTTATTCAGGATTTTGATCTGGAACTGGGAGTATGTATCAGTACGAATTTTGAAGTAAAGGAAAATTTTGAAAAATTTGCCCGTGAAAACGTAGATTTTTTAAGGCAGTATGAAAAAGACCTTGAAAAGAATAAAACGCTTGAGCAGATCGCAGAAACCATTCATCAGCCTAAAGAAAAAGTAGAAAAAGCAATCAAAGAAAATCATCCGAATATATTTGATAACGGTATTTTCCGTTCCTCTGTTTCCAGTTATGGGATTGATAATAAATTAGGTGGGAATTATCAGTTTGTTTACAATTATTTCGGGCATAAAACAAGTCTTCAGCGTAGAGATTTTATCGGATACAGAGACCTGTTCTTCTATATTTCGGAAGTTCTGGAGCCGTTCTTAAATCCTCAACAGATTAAAGATTGGGGAATCAATAAACCGGCAGGAATTATTCTATACGGACCTCCCGGAAGCGGTAAAATATTCTGGGCCAATAAAATTGCGGAAATTACGGGTTACCAGTTTAAGGAAGTAAAAAAACACTATTTGGGAACCTCATTTGTAGACGGCAATAAGACCAATTTCAATGATTTTCTTGTGACGATGCTCAAAGAAGATAAAGTATTGCTTTTCCTTGAGGATTTCGATGAGATCATGATGGAAAGAAAAGCCGAAACTGATGTAGCATCATGCAATCTTGAAACTCAGGAGATCATTCTCCATTATATCAGCAAGTTTGAACAAGAAGATCTTCTGATGGTAGGTTCTGCCAATTCCGTTGCGGAAATCGATGAAGAAATTCTGGCTCCGGGAAGATTTGATGTGATGATCCCGATTTTTCCACCCAATGCTTTGGAAAGGTCAGAGATTATTCTGTATGCCATGACCAAAAACCTTGAAAGTGATTCTCTGCTATATAAAATTCTTCAAAACAATAAAGCGGATAAAGTTCCTTTCTGGCATGAAGTCTCCGCTCAGATGAAAGCGTTCAGCAATACGATGCTGATAGATTTTACCCAAAGCCTGAAAAAACGCATCAAAAATCTTTATCAAAGAACAAGAAATGAGAAGCTGAAAATTGATAAAAAGCTTTTAAGTGGTGCTTTAAGAGATGCTTCGGCAAAACTCACGGAAGAATATCTCGATCAGATTGCCAGATTTTTGGATGATGTGATTATTAATAATTTTGATGAATTTCAGCATAGGGTTATCGCTCTGAAAAATGAACTCGATGCTTACAGAATAGAAGAAATACCACGTAGAGCCATTGGATTCCATCATAACGATGAGGAAGAAGAGGAAGAAAGAGAGCTTTAAAGAGTTATAAGTTTTGAGTTATAAATTATCATGATGTCGTTTTTGTTAATCATCTACATTTTGCAACAACTCATAACTCATAACTAAAATTCACCATTCACCATTCACTATTCACCATTCACTATTTACTTCACTATCATGCAAAGCATCTGGGAGCTTGAAACATTTTACAGAAAAAGGGATGTCATTATTATCGGAGCTGGTTTTACCGGACTTTGGACGGCTGTTTCCTTAAAAGAAAAATATCCCGAAAAATCGGTTTTGGTTGTTGAGAGGAATTCAGTTCCATTAGGAGCTTCCACCAGAAATGCGGGATTTGCCTGCTTTGGAAGCCTTACGGAAGTTCTTGCAGATTCTGATAAAATGGGATGGGAAAAAACTTTACAACTGGTGAAGATGAGGTTTGAAGGACTGAAGAAAATTCAGCACTACTTCACCAATGATGATATTGATTTTGAAAAGAGTGGGGGCTATGAGATCCTGAACAATGAAGAGCCTTTGCATAAAATAGCGGAAGTTAATGACAGGCTTAAAGCGATCACCGGAACAGAAAATACATATATTCTGAATGAAGCTAAATTAAAGAAATTCGGATTGGGAAAATCGAAATTTTTAATTGAAAATCCATGTGAAGGAAGCTTACATTCAGGGAAACTTTTGCAGAAGCTTTTAGAAAAATGCCATGAATTAAAAGTGGAATTCCTTTTCGGAACAGAAGTGAAAAAAGTCATTGAGAATCCTTGTGAAGTAAAGGTTCAGCTTTCCGAAACACTTTCCATAGAAGCAGAACAGTTGATCTATTGTACCAATGCTTTTACCTCACAACTTTTACCTGATGAAGAGATTATTCCGGCGAGAGGACAGATCCTTTTAACCGAACCTGTTGAACATTTAAAGATAAAAGGAACATTTCATTATGATGAAGGGTTCTATTACTTCCGGAACTTAGGAAACCGGGTTTTATTGGGCGGAGCAAGAAATCAGGATTTTAAAACCGAAGAAACCACCTCCTTTGACACCACGGAATTTTTGCAGGATCATTTGGAAAACTTTTTAAAAGAGATTATTCTTCCTTATCAGGATTTGAAAATTGCCCATCGCTGGTCCGGAATTATGGCAATGGGTACAGAGAAAACACCGATTGTCAAACAACTATCCGAAAGACAATTCTGTGCGGTAAGACTTTCAGGAATGGGTGTTGCTCTGGCTCCGAAAATAGGTGAGATTGTTGCTGAAATGTTATAGTATAGGAAATGAAAGATGGAAGTGGAAAATAAAACTCTGAAGTCTTTAACGAAATACCCAACTTCAAACCTTGAACTTTAAACTCGAAACGTTTAACTCTAAAAGAATTCCGTATTTTTGCAAAAAAGAAATATTCGTGATAAACAA